>NZ_LJIB01000015.1:0-17119 GCF_001295785.1 Rhizobium sp. AAP116 | reverse complement strand
GGGGGGGGTGATGCTGGTGTGCGCCGCTTGTTCACCCCACCCCGGAGCTTCGCTCCGACCCTCCCCCTCAAGGGGAGGGTGGCGTGCGCGGGGGCCGGCAATTTCCGCCTCTCCCCCTGAGGGAGAGGAACTGAAGGAGAAATGACCATGACGATGAACATCGGCGAAGCCTCGCATGCCTCGGGCGTGTCGGCCAAGATGATCCGCTACTATGAGGAGATCGGGCTGATCGCGCCGGCGGGCCGGACGGCCTCGAATTACCGGGTCTACGATGCCGACAGCGTCAACCGACTGCGTTTCGTGCGGCGATCGCGCAATCTCGGCTTTTCGCTTGAAGAGACCGAGCGGCTGTTGAAGCTCTGGGACGACAAGGAGCGGGCGAGCGCCGAGGTAAAGGCCCTGGCGATTCATCATGTCGAGGAGCTGGAACAGAAGATCGCCGAGATGCAGGCGATGCGTGACACGCTGGCCCATCTCGCCGAGCGCTGCCTCGGCAATGACCGACCCAACTGCCCGATCCTCGCCGATCTCGAAGGCAAGCCGCTGCGGCAAAAGACCGCCGGAAAGGACAAGGCCGGGGACTGCTGCGGGGATTGACCTTGCCCCCATGGGAAGGTGCAGAAAGGGATTGGAAGCGACGGCTTGAAGCTGTCGGCAAATGGAAAGGACAAGACCATGATTGGACAGACGGTTTTCAAGATCGAGGACATGACCTGCGGTCACTGCGAGAAGACCGTGGTCAAGGCGCTGGCGGAGGTGTTGCCGGGAAGCGCGGTCACGATCGATTTGGCAGCTCGCAAGGCCTTTGTCGAAGGCGATGCGGTCCTTGCCGAACAGGCGATCCGCGAGGCGGGTTATACGCCGGTGCGGGAAGTGTAAGGGTGGAGGGAGTAGGGAGTAGCGAGTAGCGAATAGCGAATAGCGAATAGTTGGAAGGGGGCAGGTCGAGCAGGCAAGGGCTTGATCGGCCGATAGGCGACTCGCATGCCACTCGCCACTCGCCACTCGCCACTCGCCACTCGCCACTCGCTACTCGCTACTCGCTACTGGCTGAACGTCTTGCAATCTCCTCGAGCCTAAATATATATGTAGTATCGTATGTATTTAGGAGACGCCGCCATGAGCAAGGACTACATCGCCATCACCCGGGATATCTCAAGCGGGATCAAGACCCTGCGCAAGGACATTCCTGATGTGATGCAGGGCTTTTCAGCCATGGCGGGCGCGGCGACCAGGGATGGCGCGCTGTCGAAAAAGGTGAAGGAACTGGTGGCGCTCGGCATTGCGATTTCCACTCGCTGCGACGGCTGCATCGGGTTTCACACCGAAGCGCTGATCAAGCTTGGTTGCACCAAGGCGGAATTCGAGGAGGCGCTGGGGCTCGCGGTCTATATGGGTGGTGGCCCGTCGCTGATGTATGCCGGCGACGCCATGGCCGCCTGGGAGCAGTTCGGCGGGCCGGAGACCTGAGGCAAACTCAGGTCGGGCCTAAGCCGGGGACTAGTCTGGTGCGACGCCGCCGGGTCGCGGCCCAAAAAATACCGGGCCAGCTTCATTTTGCGCGCTCTAAATTAGCGAAAAATTTGCCGCCTTCCGCCATGGTGAAACCCGATGCGGCGCTGTTCGAGCGTCGCGAGGGAGCAATGGCGGGGGCATGCAGACGGAGACGGGCGCAAGAGGGCGGTTGAACTGGCTGTTGCGCATGGCGCCCGAAGTGGAACGCGCAGAGGAACGGGATTTCGGCGCCGAACGCATCCGGCATCTGCGCCATGCAATCATCGTCGGCCTGATCGTCTACAACATCTACAATCTCACCAGCCTGCACCTGATGCCCGACATCCAGCCCTTCACGGTCGCCATGCGCCTCTTGGTGCTGGTGCCGGGCTCGCTGGTGATCTTCTATCTCGTGCCCCGCGTGCCGCCGGCGATCCGCGAATTGCTCCTGCTCGGCGGCATGTTCGTCGCGAGCCTGCTGCCGCTCTATTTGGTTTACATCTCGCAATCGAGCTATGCGACCTATACGCTGGGTGAACTGCCGCTCGTGCTGCTCTTCGGCAACATGTTGCTGGTGCTGCGTTTTCGCCTTGCGCTGATCTTCACCGCCGGTACCTGCCTGACAGCGCTTTTTGTCATCCACGCCAAGCCGGGGCTGGACGAGAACCTGATCTTTCCCCTGACCGTTCAGGTGGTGACCGGCCTCTTCTTCACGCTCTACGGCAACTGGCATGTCGAGAGACAGCGCTGTCTCACCTATCTCGCCCGCTACGATGCGCAGAACCGTGCCGACATTGCCGAGCGCCGCGGCGACCAGTTGCGCGACCTGACGCTGACCGACATGCTGACCGGGATTGCCAACCGCCGGCATCTCGACGAGACGCTGCATGCCTGGCTCGAGACCCGCAGCGAAGTGCTCTTGCTTATGGTCGATGTCGATCACTTCAAGGCCTTCAACGACCGCTTCGGCCATGTCGCCGGCGACGACTGCCTACGCCGCATCGCCTCGACGCTCGCAACCTTCGCCGCCCGCCACGAGGGCTTTGCCGCCCGCTATGGCGGCGAGGAGTTCACGCTGCTTTTTGCCGTTGACAAAGAGACCGGCGGCGCCTTCCTGGCCGACCGGCTGGTCCGCACCGTGCGCGAGCTTTCGATCCCGCATCCGGCCCGCGCCGACGGGCTTACGACCGTCACCGTTTCCGTCGGCTATGCCGGCACCGGCGAGGGCGGCGTGCGGGAAGCGCGCGATCTCATCACCCGGGCGGATCTGGCGCTCTACGAGGCGAAGAACGCGGGGCGCAACAGGTCGAAGGCGGGGTGAGGGGGGCTCGGTAAGGCAGATGCAATGGAACTGCGCCCCTCTCCTGGAAAATCTGAAGTTTAGGCGGCTTGCGCTCGCCTAAGCCTTCGATTTTCCGTCCTCACCCGCAAGGGGGGAGGTGGGTCATAACCAAAATAGGAAAATAATCCTTGACACCGTGACGGTCGTCGGATAGGATTTTGACATGATCGGGAAGCTGTGGCCTTGAGGGCCAAGGTGATCCGGAGAGGTTTGGAAAGGGTCCGCTTGGCGGGCCCTTCTTTCGTTTCGGAGGGGGCCATGCTGGACGAGGCGCTGCCTGATGTCATCGAGGTGAAGGCGGCGGGCGCTGGCGATCTGGTGACCCTGCTCAACGAATTCACCACCGAGATGCGCGCCCAGTTCGAGCTGTTTCGCCGCCTCAGGGCCGGGGCCGAGATCCTGATCGACGGGGCTGACGAGGCGCTGGCGAAATTGGCGCGGGCCGACATCAAGGCGGCGACCGATGCGATTGCGCTGATCGTGCGCACGCTGGAAAAGATCGATGCGCTTTTGCGCCAGATGGAGCGCGACCGACTGGATGCCGAGGAACGGCTGATCGAGGCGCGCGATCCGGAGGTTTTGCGGGGCGAGGTCCAGGCGCTGATTGCGGCACGGGTCGAGGCTGAGGTGGCGGCACGGCTGGAGGCGGCGGTGGCGGCGAGGTTGGCGGAGGTGGCTGGCCTCGCCGAGGGGCGGGGGCCGCCGTGAGGGGTGATTGAGCCAAGCTTTCGAGGTCTGATGCTGAAGGAGGCTTGCCAACTGAACCGGTCCCCTCACTTGCGAAATCTGAAGTTTAGGCGGCTCGCGCTCGCCTAAGCCTTCGATTTCGCTTTCTCCCCCACAAGGGGGGAGAGGGAGCGCGGGGCTGGCGGCGACGACCCCTCTCCCCTTTGTGGGAGAGGTTACAAAATCGAGGGCTTGAGAGCGATCAGGGCTAAACCTCAGATTTTGTTCGTGAGGGGATCGGTTACACAGGCACCGGATCAAACGGATGCTTCGTAACTAGCTGTTGCGAACACCTCGGCATGAGGGGCGCCCTGAGGGCTGACGCTGTTTTGCATAATCGCCCAAGGAGACTGCCGATGACGCCGAAATCGCTGGGGCGGCGGATGAGGGATCGGGTGGTCGAGACTGAACGGGCCGCATCCGTCATGATCGGGCAGGTCGCGGTGGAAGCCGAGGCGCTGGCCGTGAATGGCAGGAGGACCACAGCCGCTCTGGAGACTGTTTCCACGACCATGGCGCCCGAAAGCTGGGCGGCGGCGGGGCTTGATGCTCCAGAGGTTGTTGTGGCTGGCATAGGGCATCGGGTGCGGGACGTGAGGGTGACGGCAGGGGCGATTGAGGATGGTGCAGGTGTCGCTGCTCGCCCGGAGGGACCACTCAACCTCTCGCAGCTCTCACCTTCCGATCTCGCCTTTCTCTCCCGTGACTGGCTGCTTCTGGCGCGGCCCGAACAACTTCCGCCTGACGGAGACTGGCGCAGCTGGCTGATCCTCGGCGGGCGAGGCTCTGGCAAGACGCGGGCCGGCGCCGAATGGGTGCAGGCTGAGGTGCTGGCAGCGGGCAAGCGGACGGATTTGCGCATTGCGCTGGTGGCGGAGACGCTCGGCGATGCGCGTGAGGTGATGATCGACGGCGCCTCGGGACTGGCAAGGATCGCCAGGCGGATGCGGCCGGAGGTGGAAATTTCGCGGCGACGGCTGGTATGGCCGAACGGGGCGATCGCCCAGATCTTCTCGTCCGAAGACCCCGAAAGCCTGCGTGGGCCGCAGTTTCACCTCGCCTGGTGCGACGAGCTCGCCAAGTGGAAACATGCCGACGAGACCTTCGACATGCTGCAGTTTGCGCTCAGGCTGGGGCATCACCCGCGCCAGGTGGTGACGACGACGCCGCGGCCCGTGCCGCTGTTGAAGCGGCTGATGGCGGATGAGGGAACGGCGCTGACCCGGATGGCGACCGCGGCCAATGCGAGGCATCTGGCGCCGGGCTTTCTGGCGGCACTTTCTGCCCGTTATGGCGGGACAAGGCTGGGGCGCCAGGAGCTGGATGGCGAGCTGATCGAGGACCGGGCGGACGGCTTGTGGAAGCGCGCGCGGATCGACGAGATCGTGGTGAAATTGGCTGAGCCCTTGCGGCGCATCGTGGTTGCGGTCGATCCACCGGCCGGCGGGGTCTCTGCCTGCTGCGGCATCGTGGTGGCCGGGCTGAAGGAGAATGGCCAGGCGGTGGTGCTGTCCGATTGTTCGGTGGAGGGCACCGGCCCGGCCGGCTGGGCGCGGGCGGTGGTGTCGGCCTATCGGCGCTTCGAGGCCGACCGGGTGGTGGCCGAAGTCAACCAGGGTGGCGACATGGTGCGCGCCGTGCTCGAGGGCATCGAGGCGCGGCTGCCGGTGACGACGGTCCGGGCAACGCGCGGCAAGTTCCTGCGCGCCGAACCGGTGGCGGCGCTCTACGAGCAGGGGCGGGTTTTGCATGCGGGGCGGTTTGTCGAACTCGAGGACCAGATGTGTGATTTTGGCCCGGAGGGACTGTCGAACGGCAAATCTCCGGACCGGCTGGATGCGCTGGTCTGGGCGCTGACGGCGCTGATGCTGGAGGGTGGCGGCGAGCCGCGGATCAGGGGGGTGTGAGAATACCCTAAAATTAACATGGTTGATAAAGTCTTAATTCGTGCAATCCTGAGTTATTGTCAGTTCTTCTGGGGGCAGGGAAATGCAAAGGATTGTGGTGCTCGTGCTTTGCGCGGGCGTAAGCGGCTGTGTCAGCAGTCCGCGGGGGAATGTGACACCGGTTTCTGCAGCGGACATTTTCCGCAAGCTCGGTTGTGAGCTGAGAGCTGAGGCTGGCAGGAACTCGGCAATTGTATCCGAAGGGTGGGCCATAACTGCGGAATTGCAGCTGACTTCGGCGACCAGCGCCGGAATTGGCGGGAGCGGCACCGGCAAGGATAGCGTCTCGAATGGAAGCTTTGCCTTCGCATTTCCACTGGACTACACCCGCAATGTCGATCGCATCTACAATCAGAAAGTCGGAATTAACGTGCGGCGGGTTCCGGCGAGCGATTGCGGCGCTGAGGCTGAGAAATGGGTCGGAGGAAGTCTCGGCATCTCGGAACTCTTTGCCGAATATCGCACCATGGAGCAGTTGCGAGTTGGATCGGTGCCGCCATGGATTGAAAACGCCCCCGACACGTCAGCCGGGTTCACAGGATCGACGACGTTCAAGGTGACTCGTGGCGTGAAGGCCTTTGGCCCAACCTGGACCTTGACCCATCTGACTGCAAGCTTGGGTCTGACCGCATCGTCGGCTGACACGAATAAGCTCTCGATCTCGGTCTCAATCCCGAAAGCCAAAAAGACTGGTCAGCGCGCACCCATCCGACGACCACAAGGCGATGATAAGTCCTCGATTGAGTTGATGGAGGTTATTCCCGGACCAGATGCAGCGATTGATCCGCAACTGAAGCGGGAAAGCTTCAGGAATCTTGAGATCTTTACACTCAAGAACGCGGACAACCCGTCCGAGTGACAATAAACAAGCGGGCGTGAATTGCGTCATGGTGCCCAAGCGGACTTGCTCGCATTCATTGCAAGCCTGCGCGGGACGCATGTTGCCCAGTTTATGCAGCTCGAGGACCAGATGTGCGATTTCGGGCCGGAGGGATTGTCGAACGGCAAGTCTCCGGACCGGCTGGATGCGCTGGTCTGGGCGCTGACGGCGCTGATGCTGGAGGGTGGCGGGGAGCCGCGGATCAGGGGGGTGTGAGGTCCTTCATGCTGAGGTGGCAGCCCGCTGTGCGGACCTCGAAGCATCCTATTTCAACCTTGACGGCCTCGACCCTTCGAGGCCCTCGCAGAGCGAGGGCACCTCAGGGTGAGGGGGAGATGATGTGCGAGGTATTCGCCCCTCATCCCCCTGCCGGGACCTTCTCTCCGTGAACGGGGAGAAGGGGCCCGAAGGGCGGATGAGGGGCATTGGCCACCACACGAAAAAAACCGGCGCCCTTTCGGACGCCGGTTGATCACGCAATGCGGTGGGTAGGTTTACTTCGCAGCCGTTGCGGGGGCTGCCGGCTGGCGGACCTGGCGCCATTCGTTTTCGAGGCGCTGCAGGACATGGGCCGGGATCGTTGCCGGGGCGGCGGTCTTGGTCGAAGTGTTCGTCTGCATGTCTTCCCTCCTCGGGTTTGGAAGTCTGGCCTCCAAACGTGTCTGTAGGCTGAAAGTTCCACAGCGTTAAACCTTTGTAAATATGAACGGAACGAGCTCTAAACGATTGAAATTTCTTCAATCGTTTTAATTCCGAACTTTTTTGCAGGCCGCAGCGCCCGATACGGCGTAGCCGGCAGCTTTCTTCCCGACATCGAGGATTTCATCATGCGGATCGACCGGCGAATCGTCTTCGCGGGGCTGCGCAATGCCGTGTTCGGCGGGCGGCTTTCTCAACGGCAGGTGGACGGCGTGGAGGCGGTGCTGACGCGCTTTTCGGCGCGCGGCTGGGGCGATCCGCGCTGGCTCGCCTATATCCTGGCCACCGCGCATCACGAGACCGGCGGCACCATGCAGGCGGTGCGCGAGACCTTTGCGCCTGACGATGCGGAGGCCGTCAACCGGCTGGAACGGGCCTGGCGGGCGGGCAGGCTGCCGACGGTGACGACGCCCTATTGGCGCCGCGATGCGGCGGGCCGCAGCTATTATGGGCGGGGTCTTGTGCAGATCACCCATCGCGAGAACTACGCGAAGATGAGCCGGGTGACCGGGCTCGACCTCGTGGCCGAGCCGGATCTGGCGCTCAGGCTCGACGTATCCGCCACCATCCTGGTGGTCGGCATGACCGAGGGGCTGTTTTCGGGGGCAAGGCTGTCCGACTTTTTCTCCGGCACCAAGGCCGACTGGACGGGGGCGCGAAAGATCGTCAACGGCACCGACCGGGCGAAAAAGATCGCGGTGACGGCGCGGATCTTCGACGCGGCTGTCAGGGCGGGGCTGGTGGTGTGAGGCGGCCAAGCGGCGCATTGAGCGGAGGCCCGCGCGATGCTATCGGCTTTTGCGCTGCAATAGCTCTTCGAGGTGCCTCATGATCCGCCACATCGTCTTCTTCACCGTCAGCCCCGAACATCTCGAGGCAGTGCGTTCGGGGCTATCGATCCTGACGGAGATCCCGAGTGCAACACGGCTGGAGATCGGCACGAATGTGAAGACCGACGGTTTTCACCGCAGCATCGATCTCGTGGTCTATGGCGAATTCGAGGATGAGGCAGCCCTTGCCGCCTATAAGGCGCATCCGCTTTATGAGGAGAGCATCCGCCGGGTGAAGCCGCTGCGCGAGGAGCGCTATGCGGCAGATTACGTGGTGGGGGAGGCGGTGACGGCGCGGGTATGAGGGCGGTTTGATGCCTCGTGAGAGAGCGATCACAGCTGCCGCAGGCGTCGTTCCAGTTCCACGGCGAGCCGTGAAGGATCTTCGTCGCTGACGATGAGGTCCTCAATGAGCAGCTTCAAGATTTCTTGGCCAGCTGGCGTCAGGTTCAGCTTATAGCCGTTGATGGCGATGAAGTATCGGCCAGCGAGCCAAGCCGTTCGCTTGTTGCCCTGTTCGAAAGCGTGGACTTTGCCGATTGCTTGAATATGGGCGCTGGCGAGCCAGGATAGTGATGATATCTGCAGATATTCAGCCTGGAAGCGCGGCCTGTTGAGGGCGCCTTCCAAAGCTGCGACATCCCGTACGAAATGCTGTTCGGCTGTGTCCTGCAGAAGCCTGCGGTTGATCGCGATCACATCATGCAATGTGATCCATGTCGGCTCGCTCACTTGGCAAGATGGTCCAGGATGATCTTGTCAGTCACGAGCAATTCAGCAACGAAGTCGTCGACTTCAGGAGGATTTGACACCGGCTTAGCCGCTTTTTCCAGTTGTGCGCCGGAAATGACAGTCGTCTCCGCCCGGGCGGCGCCGGGTCCGGCGTCGATCTTGTTGGTTTTCGAGCGCGGGGTCATGGGAGAAATATAGCGTAGCTTCGAACGTATTGCCAGATGCGGCTTGGCCGAGGTGGTGTTTGAGCTGTCCCGCTGCGGCACGAGACACGCGCCGCAGCGGGGCACCAGTTCACATCTGCTTCTGCTCGACTTTGCCGAGATCCGGAGCATGGACCTCAAGCGCAGCCATCGCGTCCGGCCAGCTCGCCTCGTCGATATCGAGCGCAGTTCTCAGCCAGGCGAGTGTCAGGCGCTGGGTAGCAGCGAGGCGATCGGGGTCTTCATCGTCGGTTTCCTTTGCGTCATAGCCGGCAATGCCGCCGAGGCCGTGTTTGCCGCCAAAGAGGGTGAGCAGCGCTTCCGCACCCGGGGCGTGGCGATAGGGGTCGACGTGCCAGTCGGCGCCGCGCGGCGTCAGGTGTGGGTTGTCGTCGGCATCGCCTGCTACCACCAGGGTGCGGGTGGTCAGCGTCGAGAAGTCCGGGTTGAGGGTGGTGTAGTTTGCCCGCGCGTAGTCGCTGAGGCTGTCGCCGCCGAGGCCTGGGGCGGCGAGGAGCACGCCGGCCTTGATGCGCGGCTCTGGACGGCGGACGCGGGTGACGGCCGGATCGGCGGTATCCGTGAGGCCCGCGCCGAGCAGCATGCCGACGGTCTGGCCGCCGAGCGAATGGCCGACGGCCGCGATCCGTGTGTGATCGAGGCGGCCTGATAGCAGCGGTACGGTCTGTTCGATGGTGCCGAGACTGTCGAGGATGAGCGTCATGTCGTCGAGCCGCGACTGCCAGAAGAAGGGATAGCCGGGCGCATCCACCCCAAGGCCCGCGACCTTCGAATTGGCATGGGTCGGCTGGATGACGACGAAACCATGGGCGGCATAGAAATCGACGAGTGGGCCATAGCCGTCCTTGGAGGGAATATAGAGCGATGGGCCGTGGCCATGGGAGAGAAGGATGACCGGCAGGCTGTCGCCGGAGAGCGGTGTGGTGATGCGCAGATCGAGCGGGCGGCCTCGACCGGGCGCCGGCAGCGTGACCGGGTTGATGGTTATGGTGGCTTGCGGGGGCGGCGTCGGGATGGTGCGTGCTTTTGTGACGAGATCGTTCATGGAATGAAACTCCGGGCTCTGGATTTAATCGGGCGATCGGGCTAGGGATTAATCGGAACGCTGTTCCGAATGCTGGATGGATATACGGAACGACGTTCCGTTTAGCAAGGGCTGCGCGGATTTTTAGCGCGCGGCAGGAGAATGTGCATGGGCGATGAGGCGGAAAACGACGGGGATCAAGAGGCGCAGGCGGGCACGCCGCGGGTGCGCGCCGATGCGCGGCGCAACGAGGATGCACTGCTGGAGGCGGCCAAGGCGATCTTTGCCGCAAGCGGCGTCGATGCGCCGGCGCGCGAGATTGCCGCCCGCGCCGGTGTCGGCGTGGGCACGCTCTACCGGCGTTTTCCGAGCCGCGCGGATCTCGTCATCGCGGTGTTCAAGCGCGAGGTGGATGCCTGTACGGCGGAAGCGGCGGTGCTTGCATCAAGCCACCCGCCGGCGGAAGCCCTGGCGCTTTGGCTTCGCCGTTTCACCAGGTTCATTGCCGCCAAGCGTGGGCTGGCTCAGGCACTGCATTCCGGCGATCCGGCCTTTCAGGCTCTGCCGGATTATTTCCGCCAGAATTTCGAGCCGGCTTTGGCCGGGCTCCTGGACGCAGCTGTCGATGTCGGGGCCGTTCGTTCAGGCATTGTGCCCTACGAATTGCTGCGCGCCATCGGCAATCTTGCCGCGATCAAGGGTGCGGAACCGGAGGGCGAGACATCAGTGATGGTCGAGCTGCTGATCGACGGATTGCGCTTTGGTGCGGGCAAAGTATCGCCGGCTGCAGGCTGAGGCCGGCGATCGTTTGCAAGAGACGGCATAGGCGTGGCCCGGGCGATCGCGGCAGGCTGCCTGATCGATTTTCATTTCTGTCGAGGACATCCCCATGAAACTCCCCTTCCGTCTGCCCTGGGCTTCCGCCCGGGATCGTAACCCTGTGCCCCAAGAAAAGGCGCTGCATCCGCGAGCCGGGACGGCGCTGGCGCTGATTGCGGGCGAGGGCGAGGCGCGCTGGACGGGGCGGAATTATCAGGCGCTTTCGCGGGAGGGGTTCATGAAGAACCCGGTCGCGCATCGCTGCGTGCGCCTGGTATCGGAGGCGGCGGCGAGCATCGCATTCCTCGCCTATAACAGCGAAACCGAGCGGCCGGAGCATCCGGCGCTTGCTCTGCTGGCACGGCCCAACGGCGCGATGACAGGGGCGGATTTTCTCGAAACGCTCTATGGGCAGCTGCTGCTCTCGGGCAATGCCTATGTCGAGGCGGTGGCGACCGGCGGGCGCAGTGCGGAGCGGGCGGCGGAGCTGCATCTGCTTCGGCCCGACCGGGTGAGCGTGGTGACCGGGGCGGATGGCTGGCCGTCGGCCTATGACTACCGCGCCGGCACGAAGGCCAGGCGGATCGCGCTCGACGGTCTCCTGCATCTGAAGCTCTTTCATCCGCTCGATGATCACGAGGGTTTTGCGCCGCTGGCGGCAGCGCAAGTGGCACTCGATCTGCACAATGCGGCGGGGCGCTGGAACAAGGCGCTCCTCGACAATTCGGCACGGCCTTCCGGCGCGCTGGTCTATCAGCCGAAGGAGGGTGGTAATCTCTCCGCCGACCAGTATCAGCGGCTGAAGGTGGAGCTCGACGAGGGCTATTCCGGGCCGATGCGGGCGGGGCGGCCGCTGCTCTTGGAAGGCGGGCTTGACTGGAAGTCGATGGGGCTCTCACCCAAGGATATGGATTTCGTCGAGGCAAAGAATGGCGCCGCCCGTGACATTGCGCTCGCCTTCGGCGTGCCGCCCATGCTGCTCGGCATTCCCGGTGACAACACCTATGCCAATTACCAGGAGGCCAACCGCGCCTTCTATCGGCTGACCGTGCTGCCTCTGGTGACGCGGACGGGGGCGTCGCTTTCGGTGTTTCTGGGCGAGCTGACCGGCGAGGGGCTGCGGCTGGTGCCGGATCTCGATACGGTGGCGGGGCTTTCGGCCGAGCGCGATGCGCTCTGGGCGCGGGTCGGGGCGGCGGGGTTTCTCAGCGATGAGGAGAAGCGGGAGGCGGTGGGGTATTGAGGGGTTGGTTGTGCCAAAAGCGCTGATCCCCTCACCAACAAAATCTGAGGTTTAGCCCTGATCGGGCTAAGCCCTCGATTTTGTAACCTCTCCCACAAGGGGAGAGGCACCCCACCCGCCCATTCCTTGCCTCCCTATTTCGCCAATTCCCTAACAACCGAAAGGAGCCGACATGCCAGACCCAAGAACCCCCGCCCCCGAACCGCTGGAGCTGCGCCTGCTGCGCGACACCTTCGACGAACGCGGAATCCCGCTCCGCTGCCCGCGGCGCCAATGCCGCCGCAGCCGGCACTGCAGCGGCGCAGCCCATCGCCCGGCAGATCCGCTCACCGCAGACGAAAGGCTGCCGCCCTGCGCACTCCATGCCAAACCCGAAGCACGCCGGCAGTTCCTGGCCATGGCGAGTGACCTGCTTCCGCCTCTTGATGACAGCACCGCCCCCGGCATCTGGCCGGATGACAGAGAGGCGGCCAACCACCTTCGCCAGGCGTTGGCGATCGTCGAGCGCATCCACACCCGCCCCGGCCCACATCCGGAGAGCGAACGGACAGCGCTTGCCGCCTGGGCCGCCAGTGACCCAAACCCACAACTATCCGCCATCTGCCGCCGAATCTGGCGCCACACCAAGCGGGAGACAAAGCCACGCACAAATCCGGGCTCCGCGCCGTCATGAGGCAGGCCCCCATCCTGCGACACGCAATGACACGGCCTGCCGTCGTCACGGCGGACAGGCCGCAAAGCCATTTCTATCGCAAGGGGGAGGAAGCGACGCTAGGTCGCCGCGAGACTGCGCTCGCAGCCATTAGGCTCGTAGAGCAGGAACAGCTCCCGGTGCACCTCGGCCTGAAAGGCGAGGATCTCCCGGCGCACATCCTCATAGGTTTGGCCGGTATCGAACAGCTCGGTTTTCAACCGGCTGCAGAGCGTTTTCCAGAAATCGGTCGCCGCCTGTCCGTTCAGCTGATCCAGCCGACAGGCGGCGGAGCGAACGAGTTGCCGACGATGCGCAAGGGGGAAGTGTATGATCGTCTCGCGCGCCTGCGATACGAAGCCGTCGCTATGCATCTGTGCCTTCTCCAGTTGTTGGTATCTGGGGACCCCCTCCCAGGGGCTCACGGATCAGGATGAGGCAGCGCAAACGCGCGCAGCGCCCGGCGGACCTGATCCATGCCATGCCATGTCATGCCATGCCAGTCCTACTGGGGTGACAGTGCCGATACTGTCTTCGACAAGGGCCAGTTCACCGGAGTATGTCGCGATACTAAAAAACGATAAGTCACTGTCAACAGGCGTTGACAGGTTCTCCACGAGATTTGTGTTTTGTCAGGCTTTCGGCCGAAGAATGTCAGCCGGAGCTTACGTTCCGCCCCTACTCAGCCGCCTTCGGCAGCTCCTCGGTCTCGACTTCCACAGGCAGCGGCTCCATCTCGTAGGAATAGCCCTCGAGCATGGAATAGGCCCGCTCGATCGCGGCGATCTGCACATCGGAGGCCTTGATGGCATCGGTGATCGATTGCGCCCGGGCCCGCAGCATCGAGCCGAGCACATCGGTCTCGGGGCGGCGACCGAGCCGGTCGAGATGCTTGCGCACCCGCGCCCGGTGGCGTTCGAGTTCGAGAATGTGGAAGCGGGCCTTCAGGATGTCGTCGGTCAGCTTGCGGCGCAGCCCCGCGACCGGATCGAACGAGCCCGGCTCGCGCTCGTCGAGGATCATGTCGTTGATCAGGGTTTCCAGCACCATCAGCCCCTTGAGGTCGGCCGGCTCGGCCAGTTGCGGATCATAGCCGGTGTCATCGAAGACGCGGCGGCGCACGGGATCCTTCAGCAGTTCGTAGCAGGCGGAGATCTTCGCAAAGGCTTCCGTATCGCCGCCGGCATCCGGATGGGCCGTCTTCGCCACCTTGCGATAGGCGGCCTTGATGGCGGCCTCGTCGGCATCGCGGGCCACGCCCAGGAGCTCGTAAGGGTCGATCACTGCGGCACCCGTCTTTGCCATACTCATCCACTCCCGTGCCCAGCCACCTCTCCCCTAAACCCGGATGGCGGCTGCTTCAAGACGGAACAAACATCTGTCCCCGGTCGCGATCTGCACGGCCTGCCCAAGGGGATCGGGTGCAGCACGGGCGCATGGAAACGGTACCACCCTTTAAATCTCAAGGATTTCAGCCCGTTGCCGCGATATTGTCGGCCCGACTGTGACTTTTCATACTTGCCAAGATTCCGAAATGTCCCTACCTCTTTGTAGGTTCGGGCACAAATGATCCCGGAGACTGGACTGACTTGTATCGACCGCCCGCGCGGTCATTGGGGGCCTTCTCCCGCCGGTAGACGTTCTTTCCCCGTTATCGCGATCCCTCGACGGTTCCGTTTCGGCGGAACTTCAACCAGCCGCTTCCGGTCAGCCGGCCGCGGCGCAGACGACAACACGGGAATAAGGACTATCCCCATGGCCACCAAGGGCACCGTAAAATTCTTCAACCAGGACAAGGGCTTCGGCTTCATCACCCCGGAAGGCGGCGCGAAGGACGTGTTCGTCCACATCTCCGCTCTCCAGGCCTCGGGTCTCCAGACCCTGCAGGACGGCCAGCAGGTCACCTTCGACACCGAGCCGGACCGCATGGGCAAGGGCCCCAAGGCCGTCAACATCCAGGCTGCCTGATCTGACTTTCGAATGGCGTCCCACGGGACGCCATTTTCGATTTCAGACCAAGATTTGCCGAAAAGCAGCGCTAGAGATTATTCCGCAGCGGCAGAGGTGCCGGATGCGCCCTGTGTCTTCGGCCCGCCAGCAATATCGACCGCCGCAAAGGCCTCGGCGATGAGTTGTGGCGAGACACCCGACTTCGTCGCCTCCGACGACAGGATCTGCCGGTAACGCCGGGCCCCTGCATAGCCCTGGAACAGCCCGACCATATGCCGCGTGACATGGTTGAGCCGCCCGCCGGATGCGATCACCCGCTCCGCATATTCGATCATCACATCACGCACCCGGTCCCAATCAACCGAAACGGCCGCCTCGCCATAGATGCGGGCATCGACGTCGGTCAGAAGCGTCGCATTGTGATAACTCGCCCGCCCCAGCATGACCCCATCCATGACGGAGAGATGCTCAACGGCCTGATCGAGATCGCTGATCCCGCCATTGATGCCGAGGAAAACACCGGGGTTTTCCCGCTTCATCCGGTAGACCAGCTCGTAATCCAGCGGCGGGATCTCGCGGTTTTCCTTTGGAGAAAGCCCCTTCAGCCAGGCCTTCCGGGCATGGATCCAGATCGCATCCGCCCCCGCCCCGATCATCCGGGCGAGGAAATCGGGCAGCACCTCCGCCGGCTCCTGCTCGTCCACCCCGATCCGGCACTTGACGGTCACCGGTACCGTCGCCACCTTTTTCATGGCCGTGACACAGGCCTCGACCACTGCGGGCGTCTGCATGAGACAAGCCCCGAACGTCCCCGACTGAACCCGGTCCGAGGGGCAGCCGACATTCAGGTTGATCTCGTCATAACCGTAATCGGACGCGATCCTCACCGCCTCGACGAGCTTTGCCGGATCCGAACCACCGATCTGCAGCGCCACCGGATGTTCCGCCTCGTTGAACGATAGCAATTTCTCGCGCGGCCCATGGATGATCGCGTCAGCCACCACCATCTCGGTATAGAGCAGTGCCTTGGCCGACAGCTGGCGGTGGAAGAACCGGCAATGCCGATCCGTCCAGTCGATCATGGGCGCAACCGCAAACACCGCCCGCCCATAGGGGGCGGGACCGGGAATGGCGCGGGTGAAAAAGTCGGGTTCTGTCGTCATGGCCGCGCCCATAGCATGCTTTGCGACGAAAGGACACCGACCGATCGCGCCCAGGGGTGGCTGCGTCAGCTTTCCAGACCGATCAGTTTTTCAAGGCTCTCCCAGGTATCATCCATGGCATAGACGGCAAGGAAGGGCAGGTTGATGTGGCCGTAGATCGGCGAAAGCTGCCACTCGGCCTGCTCTTCGTCGATGCCGGCCACTTGCTGAAGAAAGATTACAGAGGCAAGCCCGGTGCGGTCAGCGCCGGACATGCAATGCACGAGGATCGGCTGCTTGGAGGTTTTCAGCAGCGTCAGCAATTCCTGTGTCCGCTCCGGCGTCAGGTCGCGGCTGGCGGACATCCCGAAATCGACATGGGTTGCCCCATGCGCAGCCGTCGCCGCAACCTCGTCGATATACCATCCCCTGTCCGGACTTTCGCCCCGCAGATTGATCACGGTCTCGATCCCGTAGCGATCGATCTCGGCGCCGAGGCGTTCGCCGGAAAGCTGCGCGGAGCGATAGAACTGGCCCGGCACAATTTCGTGAAAATTGCCCGAGAAGATCAGCACGCCGTCATAGGCACCGAATAGGCCGGCGAGGCCGACAAGGGTAAGCCCAAGGCGCAGCGCGATCCGCCGTGCGAGGGTTCCTGTCCGCTGAGGCGTCTTATCGGAGATCGGCAGATCATGGGCGCGCAAACGAGTTCCTCTCATGGCCGACTGGTTGATTGTCATCGACGACTGAAATCGAATTGGGACCTTTCGATGGCCGAAGTATCCGACCTGGTCGCAGATCCCGCAATTCGGTCAGCATGAGGGCACCCGCGCTATTCATTCTCCGGGCTGGAACTGCAGCGGCCATTCGGATGGCTCGCTCTGCACGCCGTCGCAATTCACCTTCTCGCGATACTCCATCAGCTGGAATTCAAGGGTCTCGCCCGGCGCATCCATCAGGCGGAAGACCTGATAGGTGCCGCAATCCCCCTCGCCGCGCGCGAGCGATGTCGAGATGAACAGACCCTTTTCGGCAAAGACCTCCGGGTTCATCATCTGGGCATTGTTCTCGCCCTCAAGCGCTGGCGGATTGGGCAGGCTCAGCATCGTCGCCCAGTCGGCAGGCGGGTTCTGGGTAATCGCGAAGATGCTCGTGCCCTGATAAGCGCCGAGGAAACACGGTACTTCCCAGAGAGTGAAGTTGTCGTTCACGGCATAACGCTGACCGGGATAGGCAAGCGTTTCCGGCTCGCTGCATTGATCCGGCGCATAGGTCGCAATCTCGCGGCGAACGGCATCCGGCACCTCGCTTGTCGATGCCAGAAGGACAGGCGGGGCAAGCGGCAGCCCGACGGGGCCGGTATAGGGCGACGGCCCG
>NZ_LJIB01000014.1:0-60315 GCF_001295785.1 Rhizobium sp. AAP116 | reverse complement strand
CTTGTGGCTTCGGCCTTCTCCCCGCTTGCGGGGAGAAGGTGGCGGCAGCCGGATGAGGGGCAGCGGCGGCTTACACTCCACCGCCTTTTCCTCCTGCTCGCACTGCTCTTCACCCCCGTCCATGCCTTTGCCGTCAATCCCGACGAGGTGCTCGCCGATCCTGCTCTTGAACAGCGGGCGCGGGCGCTCTCGGCGGAGCTGCGCTGCATGGTCTGCCAGAACCAGTCGATCGACGATTCCAATGCCGAGCTCGCCCGCGACCTGCGCGTCGTGGTGCGTGAGCGGTTGGTGGGTGGCGACAGCGACGAGCAGGTGCTCGACTATGTCGTGTCGCGCTACGGTGAGTTCGTGCTGTTGAAGCCGCGGCTCAGCATCCGCACGATCGGGCTCTGGGGCGCGCCGGCGGCACTCGCGATCATCGGGCTGATCGTGGCTGTGGTCTATACGCGCCGGCGCGCCGTGCAGCCGGTGGCGAAGCTCTCGCCCGAAGAGGAAGCGCGGTTGGGGAAGCTGCTGGATCGTGAGTGATCAAGGAAATTCGTAGTCGGAGACATCGTCGAGCGGCAGTTCTGGTGGCCGCTCGCGACCGTGGCGGATTGTCAGAATGACGATGGCTGCGGCCCCAACCTCGTAGTGGATCAGATAATCTCCAAGGACGAAGCGCCGGATGCCGCTAAGGGGAAGCTCAGTTGCGTCCTGACCCATCATGGGAAACTGCGCGAGCGCTGTCAGGAACTGTTTGAAGTCGTGAAGCAAACGCTCGCCTGCTGCCCGATTCCGTTCTCTCAAGTAGCCGGCCTCGCGCGCGACATACGCTCTGGCACTGGGCGAAACGACGACTTTCACGCCGCGGCACCCTTGATGATGGCGTTCAGTTCGGCGAGCACATCATCGGCGTCCGTCCCCTCACCGTCGGCGATCGCCCTGCGTGCCTGCGCGATCTCAAGGATCTCGCGGCCTTCCTGAGCCATATAGGCCTTCAACGCCCGTACCATTACCCAGCTGCGGCTGCGTTCACAGGCGCCGGCCACAGCTTCGATTTCGCCCAGAAGATCAAGTGGCAAGCGAAGTGTGATCGGATCTGACAGATGCTGTTTTGACATCGCTTTTTGCTCCGTTTGTAATACGGATGATAGCTCTGACCAGAGATGGGGTCAAATCCCGTCCAAGCTTTCGCCAAAGATTACGAAGAATTCATCTGCCGTACAGTTCGCCGTAACGTGACGCCCCCTATATCTCACTTCATCCACCGCTTCCCACCGCCGGGTTGTCCGGCGGCTCCAGTCAGAAGAACAGATGAAGGTAGATCACATGTCCGAGAACAAAGGTCGCTCCCTCAAGACGATCCTCAAGACCTCCACCGCCGCGAGCCTTGCCGCCATGATGCTGGTGACGGCTGCTCCCTTCGCCGCGGTTCCGGCGCTTGCCGCACCGGTCGAAGTGAACGCGCCGCAGGTCCCGAGTTTCGGCGATGTCGTGCAGGCCGTGCTGCCGGCCGTCGTCTCCGTCCGCGTCCAGTCGAATGTTCAGCCGGCCTCGTCCGACGAAAGCAATTTCTCCTTCAATTTCGGTGGCCGCAGCTTCGAAGATCTGCCGGACGATCACCCGTTGAAGCGCTTCTTCCGTGATTTCGGCGGTCCGGGCATGGAAGGTCCGCGCGACCGTGGTCCGCGCGCCGAGCGTGGCCCGGGACGCCTGCGTCCGACTTCGCAGGGCTCCGGCTTCTTCATCTCTGAAGATGGCTATATCGTTACCAACAACCACGTCATCGATGACGGTGCCGCCTTCACCATCGTGATGAACGACGGCAAGGAATATGATGCCAAGCTCGTCGGCAAGGACAGCCGAACCGATCTCGCGCTGCTCAAGGTCGACGCGCCGGACACCAAGTTCACCTATGTGAAGTTCGCAGACGACGAGAAGGTCCGCGTCGGTGACTGGGTCGTCGCTGTCGGCAATCCCTTCGGCCTCGGCGGCACGGTAACTGCCGGCATCATCTCCGCTCGTGGCCGCAACATTGGCTCCGGCCCCTATGACGACTATCTCCAGATCGACGCAGCGGTGAACCGCGGCAACTCGGGTGGTCCCGGCTTCAACCTGAACGGCGAAGTCGTCGGCATCAACACCGCGATCTTCTCGCCCTCCGGCGGCAATGTCGGCATTGCCTTCGCGATCCCGGCCTCGGTTGCAACCGATGTCATCGCCAAGCTCAAGGAAACCGGGACGGTGTCTCGCGGCTGGCTCGGCGTGCAGATCCAGCCGGTGACCCAGGACATCGCCGACAGCCTCGGCCTGTCTGAGGCAGCCGGTGCTCTGGTTGTTGCCCCGCAGGCCGGCTCGCCCGGCGAAGATGCCGGCATTCAGCAGGGTGACGTGGTGACTGCCGTCAATGGCGACCCGGTCAAGGATCCGCGCGATCTCGCTCGCCGCATTGCCGCCTATGCCCCGGATACCACGGTTGATGTGACGCTGTGGCGCGATGGCAAGGCGAGCGAAGTCGAGGTCAAGCTCGGTGAACTGCCGGCGGAACAGTCTGCGAGTGCCGGCACGGAGAATGATGCCGCACCCGCTCCGGAAGCCGAGCAGGAACTGTCGGGCCTCGGCCTTTCCGTTCGCCCTGCTGATGGCGGCAAGGGGCTTGCCATCATCGACGTCGATCCGTCGAGCGACGCCGCCGACAAGGGCCTGAAGGCCGGGGAGACGATTACCTCGGTCAACAACCAGGAGGTCTCGTCCGCTGCCGATGTCCAGAAGGTCCTCGACCAGGCGAAGAAGGACGGCCGGACCCGGGCGCTCTTCCAGGTCGAATCGGATAGCGGCAGCCGCTTCGTGGCGCTCCCGATCGCCCAGGGCTAATTGTGATCTGACGAGGGGCGTCGGCGGTCGAGGACCGGCGGCGCCCCTTGTCGTTTCCGGTGGTCGCCGACCGCTAGATGCAAGGAAAGGACGAAGCATGGGGATCGCGGAACAAGGACAGCCTAAGTCCGGCGAAACCGGCTATACGGTGGCGGATGCTGAGGCTAATGTCGCGCGCATGAAGATACTTGTCATCGAAGACGATCTGGAAGCTGCAGCCTACATGACCAAGGCCTTTCGCGAGGCCGGCATCGTCGCCGACCATGCGAGCGACGGCGAAAGCGGGCTCTTCATGGGCACCGAAAACGCCTATGACGTGATGGTGGTCGACCGCATGCTGCCGCGCCGTGATGGCCTTTCCGTCATCAGCGAGCTGCGCAAGCGCGGCATCGATACGCCCGTCCTCATCCTCTCGGCGCTGGGCCAGGTGGATGACCGCGTGACGGGGCTTCGTGCCGGCGGCGACGATTACCTGCCGAAACCCTATGCCTTTTCCGAGCTCCTGGCGCGCGTCGAGGTGCTTGGCCGCCGCAAGGGCAAACCGGAGCAAGACATGGCCTACCGGGTCGGCGATCTCGAGCTCGACCGGCTCTCCCATGAGGTGAAGCGCGCCGGCAAGGAGATCCTGCTGCAGCCGCGTGAATTCCGCCTTCTGGAATACTTGATGAAGAATGCCGGACAGGTGGTGACGCGCACCATGCTGCTCGAAAACGTCTGGGACTATCACTTCGACCCGCAGACCAATGTCATTGACGTGCATGTGTCGCGGCTGCGCTCGAAGATCGAAAAGGATTTCGACCGGCCGCTTCTGAAGACGGTTCGCGGTGCCGGTTACATGATCAAGGACGAAGGCTGACATGCGGCTGAAGTCCCGCATCGGGGTGCTGGCCAAGTCCACGGCCGTCCGGTTGTCTGCGCTCTACATCATTCTCTTTGCGCTCTGCGCCGCCTTCCTCGTCTTTTACGTAACGGGGCTCGCCGAGCGCATCCTCAACAACCAGACCCGCGATGCCCTTCGCCAGGAGGTGACCGAAATCCAGGGCGCCTTTGAACGGGGCGGCATCAACCAGCTACTCAGAACCATGGAGAGGCGTGCCCGCCAGCCGGGGGCGAACCTCTATGTGATCGCAAGCCCGAACGGAGAGATCCTCGCCGGCAATGTCGCCTCGCTGCAACCCGGCGTCTTTGACGAGGAGGGCTGGACCGATTTTCCCTTCCGTTACCAGCGTTATACCGACAGCGGCGGGGTGAAGCGTCACCTCGCGACGGGCCATGTCTTCGTGCTGGACAATGGCATCCGTGTGCTTGTTGGGCGCGATCTCGGCGAGCCAGGCAAGCTCAGACTTCTCGTGCGTCAGGCGCTGATGGTGGCGCTGTTGATCATGGGGATCGGCGCCGTCGTCATCTGGTTCGCCATCGGCCGCAATGCGCTGAAACGCATCGACCGTGTTTCGGAAGCGAGCCAGAAGATCATGGCCGGCGACCTGTCTCAGCGACTGCCCGTATCGGGCTCGGGCGACGAATTCGACCGGTTGTCGTCGTCGCTGAACGGCATGCTGGGGCGCATCGAACAGCTGAACGAGGGGCTGAAACAGGTTTCCGACAACATCGCCCACGACTTGAAGACGCCCTTGACGCGCCTGCGCAACAAGGCGGCCGATGCGCTGAACGAGGATGATGCGAATGCCCGCAGGGCAGCCCTTGAGACGATCATCGGCGAATCCGACCAGCTCATCCGCACCTTCAACGCGCTGCTGATGATTTCGCGCGTCGAAGCCGGATCGATTGCGGCCGAGCTTTCCGACATCGACATCTCTGCGATCGCGGCTGACAGCGCCGAGCTTTACGAGCCGGTCGCGGAAGAGGCGGGCCAGACGATGATCTGCGAGATCTCGCCGGGTCTGTCCGTGCGCGGCAATCGCGAACTGGTGGGACAGGCGATTTCCAACCTGATCGACAATGCCATCAAGTATGGTGGTCAGGGAGAGGCAGGCTCGGAGATCCGGGTGCGAGTCTCGCGGGGGACGGATGGTGTGGAGATTTCCGTCTCGGACGAGGGGCCGGGCGTGCCTGCCGACAAACGTGCCGAGGTGGTCAAACGTTTCGTTCGGCTGGACAAGAGCCGGTCGAAGCCGGGGACAGGCCTGGGCCTGTCGCTCGTCGAGGCGATCATGGCCCTTCATGGCGGCCGGCTGCAACTGACGGATACTCGCAGCCTTGCCGATTATCCCGGCTTGACCGCGACCATGGTTTTTCCCGGGATGAGGTCGTAACCTTACCCGGTTGGAGATTCGCTAGAAATCTCGACCGGGAGAGGACACGCTGATGGGGAACGGCAGGACGAGCAGATTGTCCGATGTGGCCGACGGAGCAATCCGTCCGTTGAATCAGACAGAGCTCAAGGCGGCCACCGCTTTGCTCAAGGATCTGACGAAACAGGAGCCGGCGCTCGCCGAGCATCTTTCGGCTGAAGGACCGCTGCGCAGCTTCATCCTTGCGGCTTTCACACTGTCTCCCTACCTGCGTGACGTCGCCAATCTGAAGCCGTCGCTTTTGCTCGATGCGGTCTCGGCACCGATCGAGCCGCAGATTGTCGATGCGATCGAAGAGGCGCGCACGGCCTGGAAGCCGGATGCCGCCGGTGCTGTACCGGGCGAAGGCGAGGTCATGGCGAGGCTGCGGCGCGCGAAGCGCAAGGTGGCCTTTCTGACGGCGCTTGCCGATCTTGCCCGTGTCTTCACCGCCCGCGATACCACGGCCTGGCTGAGTGCGGTGGCAGACGCAGCCGTGGCTGCTACCATCGATCATCTGCTGCTTTCGGGCCATGAGGGCGGCAAGCTCACCCTCAAGAACCGGGACAATCCGGCTGAAGGCAGCGGGTTGATCGTGCTCGGCATGGGCAAGCACGGCGCCCGAGAGCTCAACTATTCCTCCGACATCGACCTCGTGATCTTCTACGATCCGGATGCCGGTATCCTTGGAGATCCCGATGATGCGATGGAGACCTATGGCCGGATGATGCGCCGTCTGGTGCGTATCCTGCAGGAGCGCACGGCGGATGGTTATGTCTTCCGCACCGATTTGAGGCTGAGGCCCGATCCGGGCTCGACGCCGCTTGCCGTGCCTGTTGAAGCGGCGCTCATCTATTACGAGGGCAGAGGACAGAACTGGGAGCGGGCGGCCTTCATCAAGGCGCGGCCGGTGGCCGGCGACCTGAAGGCAGGCGAGGGGTTCCTCAGGGAGCTTGTGCCCTTCGTCTTCCGCAAATATCTCGACTATGCAGCAATCGCCGACATCCACTCGATCAAGCGCCAGATCCATGTGCACAAGGGCCACGGCGCGATTGCTGTGAAGGGGCACAACGTCAAGCTCGGTCGCGGCGGCATCCGCGAGATCGAGTTCTTCGCCCAGACGCAGCAGTTGATCGCCGGCGGCCGCATGCCGGATCTGCGCTGCCGCCCGACCGAAGAAGCGTTGAAGGCGCTGGGCTCGGCGCGATGGATCGATGAGCAGACGGCGGAAGAACTGACGGACTGCTACTGGTTCATGCGCGATGTCGAGCACCGCATCCAGATGGTGCATGACGAGCAGACCCATGTCTTGCCCGAGACCGAGGCCGAACTGAAGCGCATTGCCTTCATGCTGGGCTTCATCGACACGACGGCATTCTCTCGGGCGCTGGAAACGACGCTGAAGACCGTCGAGAAGCGTTACGCACGCCTGTTCGAAAAGGAGGAGGGCTTGTCGAGCGCGAGCGGCAATCTCGTCTTCACCGGCCAGCAGGATGACCCGGACACGCTGAAGACGTTGAAGGGTCTTGGCTTCGAGAGGCCCGAAGCCATCTCCGGTGTGATCCGAACCTGGCACTACGGTAGATACCGGGCGACGCAATCGGTCGAGGCCCGTGAGCGGCTGACCGAGATGACGCCGGATCTTTTGAAGGCCTTCGGCGAGAGCCGGCGGGCCGACGAGGCACTTCTGCGCTTCGACAGTTTCCTCTCAGGGCTCCCCGCCGGCATCCAGCTCTTCTCGCTGCTCGGCAACAATCCCGCCCTTCTCGACCTGATGGTCAACATCATGGCGGCTGCGCCAAGGCTTGCCGAGATCATCGCAGAGCGGCCGCACGTTTTCGACGGCATGCTGGATCCGGGCCTCCTGGTCGAACTTCCCACCCGCGACTATCTCGGCCAGCGGCTGAAGAGTTTCCTCTCCAGCGCGCGCCACTACGAGGAAATCCTCGACCGGCTGCGCATCTTCGCCGCCGAACAGCGGTTCCTGATCGGTATTCGCCTGCTGACCGGCTCGATCGGCGGGGCCCAGGCAGGCCATGCCTTTACCGACCTCGCCGACCTCGTCATCGACGAGGCGCTGAAGGCGGTCATCGCGGAGATGGAGGCGGCGCATGGCAAGATCCCTGGTGGCCGGGTGGCGCTGGCCGGCATGGGCAAGCTCGGCTCCTTCGAGCTGACGGCAGGATCCGACGTTGACCTGATCCTGCTCTACGAGCATGACGACGATGCCTCTGAATCGGATGGTGCAAAGCCGCTTGATCCGGTGCGTTACTTCACCCGGTTGACGCAAAGGCTGATCGCGGCACTCTCGGCGCCGACGGCAGAAGGCGTGCTCTACGAGGTCGACATGCGGCTTCGCCCCTCCGGCAACAAGGGGCCGGTCGCAACGAGGCTTCGCGCCTTTGCCCGTTATCAGCGCGAGGAGGCCTGGACCTGGGAACACATGGCGCTCTCGCGGGCCCGCATGATGTCCGGCGATGCGGGCCTCGTGGCCGAGGCCGAGCGGATCATCGAGGAGGTGCTAGCAGCCCCGCGCGATCGCGCAAAGACCGTCAAGGACGTGCTGGAAATGCGCGCCCTGATCGAACAGGAGAAGCCGGCCAAGGACATATGGGATCTGAAGCTCATTCCCGGCGGCCTGGTTGATATCGAGTTCATAGCGCAATATCTGGCGCTGGTGGCCCCCTCCAGGGGCCATCGCGTGCGCACCAATGAATTGTCCACTGCGGATGCTCTGAAGGCACTCGGCACGCTGATCGACCCCAACGATCTCGATATCTGCCTCTCGGCGCTCAAGCTCTACACGGACCTGTCGCAGGTCATTCGCCTCTGCATCGACGGCCCCTTCGATCCCGCCAATGTCCCGGCCGGCCTGACCGACCGCGTGGCACGCGCCGCCGAAAGTCCCGATATGAAAACGGCCGAGTCGGAAGTGAAGCGGCTGTCCAAGGCGGTGAGGAAGGTGTTCTCGCGGGTGGTGGCGTAGGACGCACGGGACGTTGCGGCTACACCTGAACTGAAAATGCAAAAGCCGCCGGGTTGCCGGCGGCTTTTGCATGTCTTGCGCGACATTGGCCTCAGAAGTCGACCTTCCATCCGGAGCGCAGCCAGACGTCAGGATCGTCGCTTTCGGTCGTGGCGTTGAGCATGAAGGAAGCGACGCCGCCGCCGATGGCGAGTGCGGTGCCGACACCACCGCGCAGCCAGAACTGCTTGATGTCTTGACCGGCAACTGCGAGCTGGACGCCGGCGACTTCCGTCGACGTGCCTGTGCTCTGCTCTTCGAAGCGGTAGGCGGCTTCGGCACGGGCGAGGAGGGACACGGTGTCGTTCAGCTTGTAGACGCCGTCGACCCCGAGGCGGGCGATGGTCGCGTTTTCACTCACCGCATTATGGCTGGCGGGGAAGCCGCCGCCGGTTTCCCTGTAGGCATCCGTCTTCGCCAAGGTTCGCGAAAGCGCGAGGTAGGGCGTAAAGGCGGCATCACCCAAGGTGAGCGCGTTCAGCCAGTCGACGCGCACCTTGCCGGAGAGCATTTCCGTATCGGTTTCGCCTTTCGAATAGTCGAGTGCGGTGCCGTTCAGATAACCACGATTGATGTCAAGCTTGCCGCGACCGTAGAGGCCGCCGGCAGTCAGATAGAGATCACCGACCAGATTGGCCGTAACTTCGGGTGCCACGTACCAGCCAAGTGCCTGGAAGTCGCCGCCGTCATAGAGATCCTGATCGGTATGCGTCGCGCCCCCCTGGAGGCGCAGGGTGACGCCGTCCATCAGGCCGTAGCCGAAACCGAAATCTCCCAGCGCGACAGCCCCTTCGGACTTCGCACCGCTGTCGTAACCGGTGTCCACGGTACCCCAGACGGAACGACGGCCGACGTCGAGAAGATTGCGCATCGGGCTGCCCTGGGCACCGAACATGACAGTGCTGGCGGTTGATGTCTGGAGGCCGATCGCCACGGAATTCGTCTGTGCGGCGGAAGCAACATAGTTGGAAACGTTGATCACGCCTCCCGCAACAGGCTTGACCACGCTTCCTGGAACAGGGTCGATCACGCCTGCCGCATCAGGATCGACATGGGCGATGTAGTAGCCGCCGCCGTTCGCAAGCCGGCCAAAAACGGTTTCGCCATCGGCAGAAACGGCCGCGGCATCGCCGGTGATGTCTTGCGCCAGCGTGACCCCATTGTCGCGGAGCCATTGATCGACGGTGATCATGCCGCTCTCGTTGGTCCAGCGAAAACCACGGTAGAGGATCACGGGACCTTCTGGCCCTTGGGCACCGCTGGGGTCAGGCATGCTGGCATTGCCGATGACGACTGCGCCGTCGTCGCTGACGCCGAGTGCAAATGAATTGATGAAACCTGGTGCTTGGAGATCCCCGATCGCGCCATTGGCCCAGCGGAACGCCCGCGCACCGCCCGATGCACCGGTGGAGTACCCCACCAGGACACTGCCATCCCGGTTCATTGCTTGGAGAGTCGTTTGACCGCCACCACCGAGATCGCCGAGGTCGGTCAGGCCCGTCTGAACCGTCCAGCGAAAGGCGCGAAGGCCCAATTCGTTAAACAATCCACCGCCAACGACACTGCCGTCGAAGCTGACATGAGTGGCGAAGCTTGCAGTTTGGGCGTCAGGTACGCCGATGCCGACCATCCCGCCGCCGCGTATCCAGACGAACGCTTGCTGCACCTCGTCGGCGTTATAGGAATAGCCAACGACCGTGCTGCCATCGCCGCTCAGCGCGTTAGCATAGGATTGAGTGCCACCGAGAGTGCCGAGATTGGTGATCGTCGTGTCACCTTTATGCCAGTAGAACGCCGTAGGATTGTTATAGTAGTTCGTCCCTGCTACCGCCGAACCATCGTCGCTGACGTGCCGCAGGTCGAATGTGTAGCCGACCGTATCGGTGCCCACGTAGGTCAACCCGTCAGCTTGTGACCAGACGAAAAGACGGCGGGTCTCGGGGTTAATCAACTCGTGACCGACCACGGTACTTCCGTCGCCGCTGATCGCGGTCGCATCAAGATCATTCGATGGGGTGGTGATCGTGTTTGGTTCGGCGGAGAGTTGATTGCTATCCTGGTAACTCGAGTAGCCGGTGCTGGCGCCGATACCGCTTGGCGATCTCGTGAAGCCCAAAAAATTTCCCAGGAACCCCCTGTAGAGCAAGACGGATAGGTCGCGGTTGACCAGGACATCCGCCTGCACGGGACCGGTTAGGCCGAGGCTCATCATAAGGCTTAGTGCAGTGGCAGTGACAAAAGAAAGACGACGGTGGCGAAGCGAGGGGAAATGCTGTGATGCTGTCATGGCTGAGTGGCACTCTGTAGCTGTTGAAGTTACAGGGTGTATTTCTCCTCGATAAGTTGAGACTGTATTTGGCGGTAGGTTTTCTTGCAGGCAGATGTATTACGAATTATGGGGCGCTCATAACTCTCGGAAATACAAGCGATATTTGTTGCCCGCAATCGAGCTTTGAGGGAGGAAGGCGACGCTACCAAACAAAGTACAAAATTATCACGATATCACATTAGATGGGTGCCGTTGCAGCCCGCCGACGGTTTGGGCTGATCCATCAAAAGGATCCTTGACGCGCAGATGCCAAGATAGAGCAGGGCGGTCCCAACAAGGACGCAGGCGCGTTCGCGCTGGGCGGAATGGTCGAGGCGCGCCAGTGCATTGATAGTGGCGGGAGCAAGGCCGAGTTTGAGAGCGCCGAGATAGCCGATCCTCATCCAGATCAGGGAAATGACGCCGTAGCGGGCGTCGCCGACCTAATCCATATGCCGGCGACTGTCAGGATCATCAACCTGATCGACAGCAGGGCGCCGATCAGTTCGATGATGAAATTGAGATAGAGCCTATTGCGCTATTTGCCTTCACTGGCCAGTGCGGTCCCTGTTTTGCCTCCGGCCTCGTGCCGGATTATCCCGAGCCTGTCATGGCCCGAGGACCCTCACGGACGAGGCAGTTCGGCTGCGTATTCACCGGGAAGGGTTGCCGTGAGGTGAACACCGCTCAACGCTTGCAGCCGTCGCGTTCACGCGCGCCGCTTCAAGCCTTGGGCGAAGCTCACATCCGGGATGCGCATCGACACCACCGTGCCCTGGCCCTCGCGGGAGCGGATCTTCAGCGAGCCGCCATGCAGCGCGACCAGCGAACGGGAGATGGCAAGGCCGAGACCCGAGCCGCCCTTCGACTTGGCATACTGGCTCTGCACCTGTTCGAAGGGATTGCCGATCTTGCTGAGCGCGCTTTTCGGAATGCCGATGCCGGTATCGGCGATGGAGACGATCACGGCGCCCTGAACCTTGCGGGCCCGAAGAGCGATCTTGCCGCCTTCATCGGTGAATTTCACGGCGTTGGACAGGATGTTGAGCAGGATCTGCTTTATGGCGCGACGGTCGGCGACGAGCGATAGGCTGGCTTCGATACGCTGTTCGACGGTGATGTTCTTCTCTTCGGCGGGGATCGCGGTCAGCCGCATGCTCTCTTCGATCAGTGGGCAGAGATCGATGGTTTCGCAGCGGATCTTCATCTGTCCCGCCTCGATCTTCGACATGTCGAGGATGTCGTTGATGACGTTCAACAGGTGTTTGCCGCTTTCGTGGATGTCCTTGGCATATTCCTCGTATTTCGGCGAACCGACCGGGCCGAACATACGGGCGAGCAGGATTTCCGAGAAGCCGAGGATGGCATTGAGCGGCGTCCTGAGCTCGTGGCTCATGTTGGCCAGGAATTCCGACTTTGCCTTGTTGGCAGCTTCGGCATTCTGCTTCTCGGCGATATACTTTTCGTTGGCGTCGGAGAGTTCGGTCTTCTGACGCTCTAGGATCTTCTGCGAGGCGGAGAGATCGCCGATCGTGGCCATCAGGCGGCGTTCCTGTTCACGCAGGCGCTCCTGGTGACGCTTCAGAAGCGTGATGTCTGTGCCGACCGAGACCAGGCCGCCGTCACGGGTGCGGCGCTCGTTGATCTGCAGCCAGCGCTCGTCTGCGAGCTGTACTTCCGAGGTGCGCGAATTGGTGCCGTCATCGGCGTCGGCGATGCGGCGCTGGATGATTGGCTTGCCGGCGGCCGCGAGCACCAGCGAACGCTCCTTGCCGGGCACCAGCACGTCGTCAGGCAGACCGTAGACCTTCTGGAAATGGCCGTTCCAGGCGACGAGCTTGTCGTTCTTGTCCCAGAGTACGAAGGCTTCCGAGGTGCATTCGATGGCGTCAGCGAGGCGCTGATCGGCTTCGGCGTAACGCTGGGCGAGGCGGTGCTGTTCGGTCACGTCCATTGCAATGCCGATCACATGCAGGTCGCCGGTATTGGAAGAGATGATCTGGGCGCGGGCGCGCATCCAGACATAGTGGCCCTGGGCGTGGCGCATGCGGAAGATCTGGTCGATATGCCGCGAGCTGCCGCGACCGACCGAGCGGGCGAGCGCATAGAGATTGCCATCGTCGGGATGCATCAGGCGGGCGGCATCGGCGAATGCCAGCGGCTGGGTCGATGGCGTGAGGCCGAGCATGTCGTACATCGAGCGCGACCAGACGAGCTTTCGGCTTTCGAGATCGAAGTCCCAGAGGCCGCAGCGACCGCGGGCGAGCGCCGTTTCCACCCGCAGGTTGGATTCGAGGAAGGTATCGTCTGCCTCGCGGGCCCGCTTCACCTGGTAGAAATAGGCATAGAGGATGACGAAGAGGATGACGGTGATGCAGGTGAACAGCGTAACGTTGAGCGACAGCTCGCGGCGCCAGAAGTCTTCGACAGCCTGCAGCGAATGGGCAGCGACGATCATCGCGCCATCGGTGCCGACGGGTGTGAAGATCGCGTGATGGGGAACGCCGTTCAGATCCGTTTCGATTGCGCCGGCGCGGCTGCCGGATTTGCGGATCGTCATCATCTCCGGCAGCAGGCTGACGAGCATCGAGCCGACCTGACCTGCGGCTGCCGGCGACGAGCCGAAGACGCGGCCGGTGGGGTCGACGAGCAGCACGAGGGCACCGTTGGCAAAATGCTCGTGATCCAGATACGTGGCGAGGCGTTTCTCGGCCTCAGCGCGATTGCTGGTCTCAAATAGCGCCGGCCGTTCGCCGAGCGCGGCATTGACCGTGGCTGCGATCAGGGCCGTCGACTGGCGGGCGGCCGCTGCCATGCGCTGGTGTTCGTTGACGATGCCGATAGTGCGGGCGAGCGCCACGACGGCGAGAAAAGCGAGAATGAGGATCGGGATCGCCCGACGCAAAATGGTCTCGATCCGCATCGAGCGGACGGATACCTCGGCCTGACCCGGAACGGACGAGGACGAGCCGAAAAACCGCCGTCCGAGCCGTGCGAAGAATTCACCCCTGTCCGAAAATTTGATGCGCAGCCGCTCATCGGCTGCGGTGACCCGCCGCGCGTCCAACATCGTCCCTGCCTCTGTCCCTCGTGTGATTCGAGCGCCGCTTGCCCGAATCTGACGCCAAGGAATCATGGCCGATTCGGCTTGTCCAGAGCCGGTGCGTAAAGAAAATATTAACCCATTGCTCCGACTCCGCTTTTTTATCGGCGTCAGTGCAAGAGGCTGAATCTCATGGAAAATTAGCCGGCGTTCGGAGGCCGAAAAACGATCGAGGACGAAAAAAGGCACCGGTTTGCGCGGCGCCTTTTTTCATGGGATCGGACGGGCGGCTCAGCCCTTCAGGATGCGGTCGACGATGTCGCGCACGTCGGTCGACAGCGTCGCCGAAGCTTCGATGGTCGCAAGCGCCGCGCGCGCCTTGTCGGCTCGGCCGGCTTCCAGCAGCCGCCAGGAACGCAGGGCGGTCAGGAGGCGTGCCGCAAGCTGCGGGTTACGAGGATCGATCGCGAGGATCTGCTCGGCAAAGAAGGCATAGGCCGCACCGTCCGCACGGTTGAAGCCGGTCGCATTGCCGAAGGCGAAGGTGCCGATGAGCGATCGCACGCGGTTCGGATTGGTCGGTTGAAAATGCGGGCTCGCCATCAAGGCCTTGACCCGGTCGAGGCTCGCCGCACCCGGGATCGTCGCCTGGATGGTGAACCACTTGTCGAGCACGAGCGCGTTCGACGCGAAGCGGGTCTCGAAAGCGGTGAGCGCCTGCTTCGTCTCTTCCGCATCGGGGAAGCGATGGGCGAGGATGGTGAGGGCCTGCGACAGGTCCGTCATGTTGTCGGCCTTGGCAAATGCCTCGGCGGCCAGCGCCGGGGTGTTTTCCGCCAGCGACAGGAAGGAAAGCGCAAGGTTCTTCAGCGCCCGCTTGCCTGCACCTGCGGCATCTGGCGAGAAGGGGCCGGAAGCCGAATGGGTGGCGTGCAGCTTGCGGAAGACATCGGCGCCTGCCGTGGCGATGGCGCTGAGCACGGCCTGGCGGCCGGCATGGATAGCATCCGGGTCGTTGTTGCCGCCCAGTTCACGGGCGATGTCGGCTTCGCTCGGAAGCGAGAGCGCCTGGGCGCGGAAGGCAGGCTCCAGCGCCTCGTCCGCTGCCACTGCAAGCAGGACGTCGACGAAAGCGGGGTCGGCCGCCACGGTACCACCGTCACGGGCGGTCTTCGCAGCATCGATCAGGGCCGGCAGAGCGAGGTCGGTGATCGCCTGCCAGCGGGCGAAGAGGTCGCTGTCGTGGCGGGCGATATGGCCGCGATCCTCAGCACTCTGCGAGAAATGCAGGGTGACCGGAGCGGAGAAGCCGCGGTTGAGCGAGACAGCAGGGCGGCTGCCGATGCCGGAGAAGGTGAAGCTCTGGGCGCGCTCGGTCAGATGCAGCACATCGCCGGTGACGTCGCCGCCGGAGATGGAAGAAGCTGAGGCTTCCGAGCCGTTTTCCGAGATCAGCGTAAAGCGGAGCGGAATATGCATCGGCTCCTTGGCGCTCTGGCCAGGCGTTGCCGGGATCATCTGCTCGAGCGACAGCGTGAGCGTCTTGGCACCGGCGTCATAAGACGAGGAAACGGTGATCTGCGGCGTGCCGGCCTGATGATACCAGAGCGAGAACTGTGTGAGGTCGCGGCCGCTCGCATCTTCGAAGCATTTGACGAAGTCTTCGACGGTCGCGGCATCGCCGTCATGACGATCGAAGTAGAGGTCCATGCCCTTTTTGAAGTCGTCACGGCCGAGAATGGTCGCGATCATCCGGGTGACTTCGGAGCCCTTTTCGTAGACGGTCGTCGTGTAGAAGTTGTTGATCTCGCGATACTTGCTGGGCCGCACCGGATGAGCGAGCGGACCTGCATCTTCCGGGAACTGCTCCGAGCGCAGGTGGCGGACTTCGGCGATCCGCTTGACCGAACGCGAGCGCATGTCGGCGGAGAATTCATGGTCGCGATAGACGGTGAGGCCTTCCTTCAGGCAGAGCTGGAACCAGTCGCGGCAGGTGATGCGGTTGCCGGTCCAGTTGTGGAAGTATTCATGCGCGATGATCGCCTCGATATTCGCGTAGTCCTGGTCGGTCGCGGTCTCGGGGTCGGCGAGCACGTATTTGTCGTTGAAGATGTTGAGGCCCTTGTTCTCCATGGCCCCCATGTTGAAGTCCGAGACGGCGACGATCATGAAGATGTCCAGATCATATTCGCGGCCGAAGACCTCTTCGTCCCACTTCATCGAACGCTTCAAGGCATCCATCGCATAGGCCGCACGCGGCTCCTTGCCGTGCTCGACATAGATCTTCAGGGCCACTTCGCGACCGGACATAGTGGTGAACGTGTCTTCGACAATGCCGAGATCGCCGGCAACCAGCGCGAAGAGATAGGACGGCTTCGGATGCGGGTCGAACCAGGCGGCGAAATGCTTGTCCGGGCCGAAGCCGGCGCCGCCGAGGAAATTGCCGTTCGAAAGCAAGAGCGGATTGGCCGCCTTGTCGGCAATGATGTTGATCGTATAGACGGCGAGCACGTCAGGCCGGTCGGGGAAATAGGTGATGCGGCGGAAGCCCTCGGCCTCGCACTGGGTGCAGTAGATGCCGTTCGAGCGATAAAGGCCCATCAACTGGGTATTGGCCTCCGGATTGATCATCGTCACCACGGTGATCTCGAAGGGCGTGGATTCCGGCAGGTCGCGGATGGTAAGGCTCTCTGGCGTCGCGGTGTAGCGCGACGGGTCCATCTCGATCTGGTCGAAAAGAACGCTCGTCATGGTGAGGTCGTCACCGTCGAGCACCAGGGGGGCTGCCGCATCGACACCTTCGCGCCGATGGAAGATCAACCGGGCTTCCACCTTGGTTTCCGTCGGGTCCAGTTCGAAGGTCAGATCAACCCGTTCCAGAACGAAGTCGGTGGGGCGGTAGTCTGCCAGATGAACGATCCGGCCCGTGTCTGTGCGCATAATGTGTCCTGGTCGCTACGGGGTTGGCCACCAAGGCACGGCACGAGCGCTTGGGCTCGCGATCGCCTGGGGTCAAGTTGTCGCGATGATTGCAGCAATTTCTGAATGATTGTTAAAACACGAGTTATTTTTACGATGCTCTTGATCCTGGCGCCGGTTTTCTTGGATTTCACGGCCGAAATCGGGCTTCAAATCCAAGAATAGTCAGGAGAATATCTTCGGCAATACCGGCAGCCAGGTGGGCAGCATCACTTCAATCGCAACCGCTGACGCAAGAGGTCCTCACTGTCCATGCTCTGGATAATGACACCGGACCAGCCGAGGCCGTCATAGTCCTCATAGCCGAGGGTCTTTGCGAAGGCGACGATGGCGCCGCTCTGATCGTAATAGCTGCCTTTGGCGAGTTGTTTGGGATTGTTGAGCGCGAAATGGGTGTAGATCCGCTCCGGACGCGATGAGGCGATCACCATGTTGTTGCCGTCGAGCAGCAGGACCTCGGTCTTTTCGGCGACCTGCGGCGCCAGGTTCGCCTCCTTCTCGACGATGGCCTGGCCCTGGGCCTTCCAGTCGAAATAGACGCCGAGCGTGCCGAGAAGCGCGCCATCGCTGCGGCCGCCTTCCCGGATCCCGGTGGCGTAGACGAGAACGTCGCGATTGTCGTGCACCAGGCTGCGCTTGACGGTGTCGACGATATAGTCGTCACCGCTCTGGCAGGTGCGGGCTGCCCGGAACCAGGCTTCGCTGGAGAGATCGCGGTCCTTGAGGCTGCGATGATGCCGGGGATTGGCCGAGGCGATGACCTTGCCGGCGGCATCGGTCATGACGAGATCGAAATAGACCGTGTAGAACCGATTGATGACGCCGAGCCGCGCGGCTGCATGCTGGGCTCGCTCGGGCGAGGGCTGTTCGAGTGCCTCCCAAAGGGCGCTGTCGGTCGCCCACCAGCGCACGTCCGCCGTGCGCTCGAAGAGATTGCGGACGATGAACTGGACGAGCGTCTGGGCAAGGTCGATCAGTCTCACGCCTTCCATCTGATCGACGAGATCATCCGCCATGGTCCGGCTCTGCCTTATGCGTCCAAGCACGTTCTCCTGGAAGCGCTCTGCGGTTTCTCCGGCACCCTGCGCCAGACGCTGAACCTCGTTGGCGACGACGGCGAAACCTTTGCCGGCCTCACCGGCACGCGCCGCCTCGATCAGCGCATTGATGGCGAGAAGGCGGATCTGCCGCACGATTTGGGCGTTGTCGGCGCTGAATTGCTCGAGATCGGTGCCGATACTCTCGGTGACGAGGCGCATGGACCGGGGCGTGGCGCGGATCTCTGAAATGGAATTGGTCTGATATTCGGCCTGCGGCATGGCGCCAAACCCCGGTTTGAAAAAGCGAGCAGCAAAGACGGCAAAGTGCCGCAATAATATGACTTATTGACAGGAAATATAATTTCCTCGTTTGAACGGTCGGTTAACGATGGATGGCCAAAAACTCGGTGTTTCCGGGCCATTTCTGGGTTCAGCCTGCCGATATCTGCACTTGCACTGCACTTGCGCGGAGCGGACGGGCATGCATGCTAGACGGAAGCCCGAGTCCACGGCGTCGTCGTCGCCGGCTCAAAATCCCTATGCGATTGCGCATAGCCTGCCCGCAAGAATCTGATCGCCATGGCCTTCGCCGATCCCAATCCTCTCCGCGGCATCGTGCTGAAAGTCTGCTCGGTGACCGTCTTCGTCGCTATGCAGACCTGCATCAAACTCGCAGGCAGCGGCATTCCGCCGGGCCAGATCAGCTTTCACCGGTCGGCTTTCGCCATTGTGCCGATCCTCGTCTATCTCGCCTGGCGCGGCGAGTTGCGTCAGGCGTTCCAGACAGACAACCCGGTCGGCCATGTGAAGCGCGGTTTGCTCGGCGTTTGTGCGATGGGGGCAGGCTTCTATGGGCTCGTCCATCTGCCGCTGCCGGATGCGATCGCCATTGGCTATGCGATGCCGCTGATTGCCGTCGTCTTTGCAGCCATCTTCCTGAAGGAGACCGTCCGGCTTTATCGCTGGACGGCGGTCGTGATCGGGCTTGTCGGTGTCCTGATCATTTCCCTGCCGAAGCTTACGCTGTTCGGCGAAGAAGGGCTGGGCTCAGACGTGGCGGTCGGCGCCGTGGCCGTGCTGGTTTCAGCCGTCCTCGGGGCAGGGGCCATGCTGCAGGTCCGCCAGCTGGTGCGCGAGGAAAAGACCTCGACCATCGTCCTCTTCTTTTCGCTGACCGCAGCCCTTCTCTCGGCGATTACCTGGTTCTTCGGCTGGGCCGACCTTTCCTGGCATGGGCTCGGGCTCCTTGCCCTTGCCGGCTTCTTCGGCGGGCTGGGTCAGATCTTCCTGACCGAAAGCTATCGCTTTGCCGATGTCTCGACGATCGCACCCTTCGAATACTGCTCGATCATCCTCGGCTCGATTGCCGCCTATATGCTGTTTTCGGAAGTCCCGACGATGACCACCCTGATCGGCGCGACCATCGTCGTGGCGGCCGGCATCTTCATCATCTACCGCGAACACCAGCTTGGCCTTGAACGGCGAGCGGCCCGCAAGGCATCCACCCCGCAAGGGTGAGCTTAGCGCCCGGGCTCGATCCCGAGCTCTAGCTGCTCCTCCAGTTCAGGCTCGGGCAGCGGAGAGGCGTTGTCTGCGCCCTGCATCGGCAGGATCGTCGCCTGGAAATCAGTCTTGTCTTCCGGTGTCACGTCATCGGGGCGTCGTGTGATGCGATAGGCCGCGTAGCCGGCATAAAGCGCAAAGGCCGTTCCGAGGAAGCCGATAAGCGCGGTTGGCCCCAACCATTGCATCAGCGTGCCCGCCATGATCGGACCGGTGACCGTACCCATGCCGTAGAGGATCATGATGGCGCTCGACAGCGTCACATATTCATGCGGCTCGGCGAGGTCGTTGGCATGGGCGACGTTGAGCGAATAGACCGGATAGAGCACGGTGCCGACGAAGAAGCCGGCGATATAGAGCGCGGTTGGGTCATCCGCGCCGAAAGCGATCATCATCCCGCAGGCGCCGACGCCGAACAGTCCGGATGCAATCATCACGAAGCGCCGATCCATGCGGTCCGATATGCGTCCGATCGGCACCTGCGAGATTGCTCCACCGGCCAGGAAGGCAGCCAGCAGCGTCGCCCCTTGCGCCGTGGTCATGCCGATCGTCTGGGAATAGACGCCGCCGAGACTGCCCCAGGTTCCCGACAGCGCCCCGGAAAGCAGCGAGCCGAAGAATGCAATCGGCGACCGGCGATAGAGCCGCCTCAGATCGAAGCGCGCCTCGGCAATCGGGCTTGGCGACTTGGCCGTCGACAGGGCGACAGGAAAGAGTGCCAGCGAGAAGATCAGCGCGCAGATGATGAAAAGGTTCGGTCCGTTCACGTCGCCGAGCGGCACGATGTATTGGCCGCCGATCGAGCCCACGAGGCAGGTCACCATGTAGACGGAAAACAGGGCGCCGCGATTGTCGTTCGTCACCCGCTCATTGAGCCAGCTTTCGATCAGGAGATAGGCGCCAGCAATGGCAAAGCCGGAAAGACCGCGGAAGATCATCCAGGCCCACCATTCGACAACGAGCGCGCAAAGCAGGATGGAAACGGTCAGGAGCGTGATCAGAGCACCGAAGACCCGCACATGCCCGACGCGGCGCACGAAGATCGGCGTGACGATGCACGACACCGTAAAGCCGAAGGTATAGCCGGTGGCGATGACGGAAATGATGAAGGTCGACCATCCCTCGTTGAGCGAGCGGATCGGCAGCATGTAGCCCATCAATCCGAAGCCCGCCATCATCAGCAGCGTCGACAGCATCAGGGTGGCGATGGAGGCGAGACTGGACAGCATTTGGCCTCCGTGGGGCGCAATTGGGAACGAGAATAGTGCCAGTAGAGCCGGGCAAGTGAAATGTCGAATACGACGCAAGTCGGCGCAATCGTGAACGCCATATCATTCTTCCCTCGCGCTTTGGCAATAAGGGATTGAAACGTCGTCAGGAATTCGTTTACCTTCACACTAACAGCGTCAGAGAGGCGTCGGACCCAGTGTCCACGTCCGCCAAAGGGATCGAATGGGGACGACCGCGGCGAACAGAGGAATGGACCGGCACGCATTGCGATGCCTGACTGCGTCGATCTCCTTTGCAGCCTGGAAGTACGGATCGCGGAGGCCGTCATGACGCTCTCCTCCAGCGATATTGTCGGTCATCCTCAATTCGCCACCGCATTGGGTGCCTATGCCGGCAAGTTGCGCGGCCAGTTCGACCAGAGCCCTCGGCTTTCACGCATGCTGGCATCGCACCAGCGCTGGCTGCTCAGCCAGGCAGCTTTTGCGCTGCAGCTTGAATATGATCCAACACAGCCGGGAAGCGGACTGACGACGACCAATCTCCGCGAAATCATCACCTCGAACAATTCTGCGAGCCGCAATACGGTCCTGAATTTCCTCGACCAGTTGTTGAGCTACAAGTTCGTCCGCATCGTCGGCGATCCGAACCGTCGGCCGAAGCGCTACGAGGCGACGGAATTGCCGACCCGCGCGATGTATCAATGGCTCGTGACAAATCTGGAGCTCCTCGATTACCTCGATGGCGGCGACCGGGCCGAGACCCTTGCGGCCGAGCCGGATCTCTTCCGTCTCATCCAGCCGCAGATCGCCCGCCATGCCTGTCTCAATCCGAGTTGGCTGGAGCCTCCGCCGCGCGTGGCGCTCTTCCTGTGGACCGAGGCGGGTGGTCTCGTCATGGATGAACTGGTTCGCCGGGCGATGGAGCATTCACCGGGTAGCGACGGGTACGATATCGGTCGGATCGATGCCCGTGTCATGGCCGAGCACTTCATGATCTCCCGCACGCATCTGCAGCGGCTTTTCCGCCGCGCGGTGGAGACGGGCTGCCTCTATTGGCCCGATGGCGATCGTAACCACTGCATCCTCAACCGCGACTTCCTCGAGGAGTATTGTGGCTGGCAGGCGATCAAGTTCTCGATTGTTGACTTTGCCTATGAGCGGATCTGCGGGCCTGTTCGCCTGGGAAAGCCTGATCCCCGCCTCGGGGCGGTCGGCGGCTTGTAAACACGGTTCCAATCTGTAGACGCGAAAAGGCCCGCGCAAGGCGGGCCCGACGAAACCGCCTATCGTGCAGACCGGATCAGAAGCCGAGCGGCTGCAAGGCGCGCTCGACGCCACGATCCTGGGCCTGCTGGCGCTTGCGGGCGGCGGTGGACAACTCTTCTGAAGCGCTGACGGCATGGCCGATGTGATGCATGGCCTGGCGCAGGCTGCGTACGGGGTGGAACGAGATGTTCATGGTCTTATCCTCTGCTCTAAATGCATATCGATGTTTGTAGGTATATCTGTTCATGGATGAACCGATGCCGCAATGCACAATGCGGAAGCCCTGATATGCGTTCCCAGCAAATCGACGGTTTTTGGCCGGTGAGGTCGTCGAACGTCAGGTGCGGAATTCGGAAAAGACACTGGCGGGGCGCGCTATGCGACCGGCATGGCCGGTGAAGCGCGCGCTCAGCTGTTCTGCGGAAACTGCAGCGCTGCTTCGGTTGTAGGGGCTTGCGCTGCGGCCGTGTTCGCTGGCGAGACGCAAGGTCTCGAACTTGCAGTGAATGGGGCGGGTGCGAAGGCTCACGATGGTCTTCCTTTAAAAGTGTCCCTCCCACTTTCAGACTTATATATCGCAGTGCAGCATAGATTCGGCAACGAACAAGGCTGCGATCCTGCCCTGCATCAAATGCATGGCTTTCTTCATAATTTGTTCATGCTGATGATAATTTAGCCGTTTTGGACAGGATTCTCGCGTTCGGAGAAGGCGAGCAGATCCATCCAGGCAAGTGCCTTGCTGGCTGGGGCGGCGAGCAACTCCTGCGGATGCAGCGTCGCCATGGCCTGGACGGTATGGCCGCCGGCGCCGATATCACGCCACTTGCCACGCAGAGCGTGGATCGTCCCGGTTTCACCGAAGAAGAAGCGGGCGGCATAATTGCCGAGCACAAGGACCAGGCGAGGTTCAGCAAGCGCGATCTGGCGTTCGATGAAGGGTCGGCAAATGGCAGTTTCCGGGCCGGAGGGCATACGGTCGCCAGGCGGCCGCCAGGGGATGATGGTGGTGATGGTGGCGCTTTCGCGGCTCTGGCCGATGGCCGAAAGCATGCGGTCGAGGAGAAGGCCTGCGCGCCCTGAAAAGGCCTGACCCTCGCGGTCGTCATCCGCGTTCGGCATGGGGCCGATCACCATGATGCCGGCCGTGCCGGTACCTTCGGCCGTGATGGTCGACCGTGCCGAGGTTTTCAGATTGCAGCTGGTGAAGGCTTCGATGGCAGTTTTCAATTCGGCAAGCGAACGTGCGCTTTCGGCGGCAAAGCGCGCTTCGGCAATGGCATTCTCATCCGGGATCGCCGGCAGCGCCGAGCCTTGGGCGGGTTGCGCCCGCGCCGGCTGGCGTTCGGAGGGGGGAGTTACGCTGCGTCCCGGCAGGCTGCGCCCCTGGGCGTTGGTGGCTTGTGTATCCGCTGCCGGGCGTGCCACCTGCCGCGCCGCCTTTTCGGCTGCAAAAGCCGCGATGCGGTCGATCGGATCGTCTTCCACCAGCCACTCGACACCGGCCTCTGCATGAAATGCGAGAAGCGCGGCGAGCTCTGCGGAGGACATGTCGCGGGCCTGGATCATGAGGCTGTTCTAGTGCCTTTGGCCGACGGAAGGCAAATGGAAAGCGTAGGACAAACTTTGGCGACCAGCCCTCGTCCTGAGGCGGGAGCGTATGCGACCCTTGAAGGACGAGGGCGGGTGGTTTTCTGTATGGCTTTGATCCTTCGAGGCCTGCTTCGCGGGCATCCTCAGGATGAGGGGAGCCCCCCGGCATGCGCTGGCCGTGGGAGTTAGTCGGCCCGGTTCACGCCACCCATTGTTCGATATCGTCCCGCTCGCCGATTAGAGCCAAGCCATGGGCAATCGACACCAGTTCGCCGCCGGTTTCGATGCGGCTTGCGTCGAAGCGGCGGTGGAAGATGTCACGCACTGCGGGCACGAAGGATGTGCCGCCGGTGAGGAATATCTTATCGATCGTGCCGGCCTCGGTGTTGCTCTTGGCCAACACCTCGTCGAGCGCCTCTTCCATGCGGACGAGGTCGTCGGCAATCCAGCTTTCGAAATCGCGGCGGGTCACGCGCTTCTCGCCGGCCTTGCCGAGCGGCGCGAAGCGGAAATCGGCTTCTTCCGCCGAAGACAGGGCCATCTTTGTGGCCGAGACCGCCTGATAGAGCGGGTAACCTTCGTCGTGATCGATCAGATCGATGAACAGTTCGAGCTTCTCCGGCTCTTCCGCCTGGCGCACCAGCGACTTGAGGTCGGTGAATTCCTTCAAGGTCTTGAAGACCGAAAGCTGGTTCCAGCGCGAAAAGGCGAGATAGTAGTTGCTTGGGACGTCGAGCAGCTTGCCGAAGCTCTTGAACTGGCTGCCCTTGCCGATTTCCGGCGCCACCAGCTGGTCGATGATGCGCGCATCGAACTGGTCGCCGGCAATGCCGACACCGGACTGGCCGATCGGCGTGGCGCTGAGCTTGCCGGCTTCGGTCGAGAAGCGGATCAGCGAGAAGTCGGTCGTACCGCCGCCGAAGTCGGCGACGAGAACCGTCGCGTCACGCTTGAGCGTGCGGGCAAAATAGAAGGCGGCGGCCACCGGCTCATAGACATAGTGGATCTCGGGAAAACCGAGCCGCGTCAGCGCTTCGTTGTAGCGGGTGACGGCAAGCGCCGGATCGGGACTGGCGCCGGCGAAATGGACGGGACGACCGGCGACGAGACGCTTGGCCTCGCCCGGCCAGCCATCGCCCGCATAGGCCTGCAGGCGCTTCAGGAACACCTCCATCAGGTCTTCGAACTGGAAGCGCCTTGCATGCACCAGCGTCCCCTGGAAGAGGGCGGAAGCAGCAAAGGTCTTGATCGACTGCAGGAAACGACAGTCGCCGGGATTGTCGATGAAGGCACGGATTGCGGCCTGGCCCGCCTCGACCTTCAGCGCGCCAGCGCCGAGTTGTCGATCCTTGAGGAAGGAGAGCGCGGTGCGCATGCTGTCGGATGTGCCGGCCGGCGAAGTGTAGGCGACCGAATGTGTCGCGTCGCTGCTTTCCGCGACGGCGATCACGGTATTGGTCGTGCCGAAATCGAGCCCAAGCGCTTCAGCCATGGCCATCGCTCCCTTTATCTATGCCTGATTGTCTGTGAGACCCGGCGAGCCGGTCGTGCTCGGCGATGCCGAGACATGAAAGAGGGCGCCTGATGCCACAGGGGGCCGGCGAGGGCAAGCGACCTTTTTGTGACGGCTGTAATCGGAGCGCAGGTGGGCGCGCAGACACGAACTATTGCATCGACGGTCCCGGCGAAGCGGGCGCCTCTAGCCGTTGTTGGCGCCTGGGTCTATGGTCGGCTTCACCCTGGAGATCGACAGATGTCACCCATGCGCATCGCCCTGCATTGCTTTGCTGCTCTCGCAATTCTGATCGGCTTCGTGTGGATCGGGCAGGGCTCGGGTCACTTTCCCTATCCGGCGTCGAGCTTCATGATCGATCAGAGCCCCTGGGTCATGTATGGTCTTCTCTTGGCGATTGCGGGTGTGGCAGGGCTTGCCTGGCTGAGGCGGCGTTGAGGCGAGACCGGTCGTGCTCAGACTTCATGATAGAGACGGGCAGCGTACTGCGCCATCTCTGGCGCTTCTTGCTCTTCGTTGAAGCCCTCAAGCTTTGTCAGGAAGTGGTCGATGATCCGGCCATAGCTGGCGTTGCGAGAGCGCGGGACACGCGCGCGCTCTTCGACGGTCGGTTCGGGTTCGGTCACGAGTGCTGCCGGGTCGAGTGCCAGCAGCATCCGGTCTTCATGTCCGGCATCGGTCATCACGGGAACTCTCATCTCCCAGGTTTCTCACGTTTGAGTAAACCCAAGAGCTTTCCAAGCCGTTCAGTCGATCGCTCTCATTTTAGCCAATGCGAATTTGACGCCGATGGCGGGCCGCTCAGATCGATTTCGCCGCCCCGCCGTCAACGCGCAGCATGGTGCCGGTGATGTAGCTTGCAGGGCCAGAGCAGAGGAAGGCAGCTGCGGACGCAAACTCCTCGACACGGCCGAGCCGCTGGGCGGGGATCGACTTGACAGATGCCGCGCGTACTTCGTCCAGCGACTTGCCCTGCTTCTTGGCGTTTGCGCCATCGAGCTCGTCGATACGGTCCGTGTGAATGCGGCCGGGCAGGATCATGTTGGCCGTCACACCGTAAGAGGCGAGTTCCGCCGACAGCGTCTTGTTCCAGCCGGCGAGCGCACCGCGCAGCGTGTTGGAGAGGGCGAGGTTCGGGATCGGCTCGAAGACGCCGGACGAGGCGACGGTGAGGATACGGCCAAAGCCCTGAGTCTTCATCAAGGGGGCCAGCGCATTGGTGAGCGTGATGACGCGGACCACCATGGACTGGAAAAAGTTGTAGAGCTTCTCGGCATCCATGTCCTCGACGGTGCCGGGCGTCGGGCCGCCGGTATTGTTGACGAGGATGTCGATGCCGCCGAGCGTGTGATGGACCGCTTGCAGCATCTGGTCGACGAAATGCGCATCGGCGAGGTCGGCGACCACATAGTCCGCCTTGCCCCCAGATGCCCTGATGGCCTCGACATTGGCCTTGAGCTTGTCTTCCGTGCGTCCGCAGATGAGGACATGGCAACCCTCCGCCGCAAGCGCCTTGGCAATGCCGAGGCCAAGGCCGCGCGAGGCGGCGAGCACGAGGGCGCGTTTGCCGGAAATGCCGAGATCCATGGGTGTATCCTTCCCTGTGATGCGATATGCTTTGCGGCAGTCTATCGGTGCCGGACCGCGATCGAAACCCCTGCGGTCTGCGGATCAACCGGTTTCAGAACGGCACCTTGCCCGGATTGAACAGGTTGTGCGGGTCGAGCACGGACTTGATCTGGCGCGCAAGCGCCTGTTTCACCGGATCGACGTGGGTCAGATAGGCGGCACGCTTTTCGAGGCCAACACCGTGTTCTGCGGAGAAGCTGCCGCCCGAGGCACGGATGCCATCATAGACCGCCGCCTCGATGGCCGCCTTCAGCTCAGAGGGCAGGGGCCCGGCAGCCGCAATTGCGATATGCAGGTTGCCGTCGGCGATATGCCCGTAGACATAGGCCTCCAAGCCATCGCCGATCGCGTCAAGACGATTAGTCAGTCCGGCGACATAGTCGTCCAGGGCGGAGGGTGGCATCGAAACGTCGAAGGACGGGGCGTTCGGAAACGCGGCGAAGTAGAAGCCGGAATCCTCGCGCATTTCCCAGAAGCGGTGTGCCTGATCGGAGGACTGGGCGATGATCCCGCCCTGAAGCTCGGCCTCCTCCCAGATCTCGGCGAGTTCTGCCTCGAGAAGCGCTGTTGCGGCCTCTGCCGTCTCGCCGGAGACTTCCAGCAACTGCACCGGCGTATTGTTCTCCAGCCAGGACAGGTCGAAGCGCTTCAGCGCGGCGTGATCGCGCACATAACGCGGCCACATCATCTCGGCGGCTTCCAACTGGAGCGCCGGATGGCGCCGCAGCCGCGCGGCAACCCGCAACCCGCGGCTCGCATCGAGTACGCCGAGGAGCGCCACGGCACGATGCGGGCGGATTGTCTCGACTTTCAGCACGAGCCGCGTGACGAAACCGAAGGCACCCTCGCTGCCGATCAGCAACTGCTTCAGATCCGGCCCCGCCGAGACCTTCACCACCCGCGTCAGGTCCGAGAAGATCTCGCCCGAGGGAAGAACGGCTTCAAGGCCCAGGATTTGATGGCGCATCACGCCGTTGCGGAAGGCGAGGATGCCGCCGGCATTGGTGGCAGCCATTCCTCCGATCGTCGCCGATCCACGCGAGCCGAGGTCGATGCCTGTGGTTAGCCCATGCGGGTCCAGTGCCGTCTGCAGGGCCTCCAGGGTGACGCCTGCCTCCACTTCGACCGTTTCCTCGTCCGCATGAATTGCCAGTACCCGGTTAAGCCGGGCGCTGGACAGAATGATGTCACCCGCATGGGAAACGCCGCCGCCGACGAGCCCGCTGACCCCACCTTGCGGCACGATGGCAACGCGGTTTGCCCTGCACCAGGATACCAGCGCCGCGACCGCCTCCGTCGATGCCGGCTGCGCCATCACGCCGGCATTCAGGTTCGCTTGGTCTTCTCCGGGATGGCGACCAGCAAGCGCCTCGGGACCGAGGATCCGGAGGTCCGGATGCAGGCCGTCAAGTGCCGAGGTGAGGTCGAGCGACGAGAAGGTCGAATGCGAAGACATGGTGCAACCTGAACTGTTCGCGGCTTCTTCGCCTGAAAATCCGGTCGCCGCAAGGCGCCGAGCCACCAATCAAGACCTCTCTAACCGCTCAAAGCTCCGCTGGAAATCCGGGTGCCCGCAGATCGGTGCCGGTTGCATCTTCGAGAAGTTTCACGACCTGCGACGACCATGCGTCGCCGCCATAGGTCGAGCGGGCTCGAATGAAGGTCTGCAGTGCATGGGAGGCAAGGTCGAGGGGCACGCCGAAGTTGCGGCCGAAGCCGAGCGCGAAGCCGAGATCCTTGACGGCGAGATCCATGGTGAAGTTGATGTTGTAGCTGCCATTGAGGATCACCTGACCCTCGGTCTCATGCACGAAACTGTTGCCCGAAGAGGCCTTGATGATGTTGAAGGCATCCGTCAGGTCGATGCCCCCCTTCTTCGCCAGCATCAGTGCCTCGCCGGTTGCGATAAGGTGGATGAAGGCGAGCATGTTGGTGATAACCTTGATCACGGCAGCCTTGCCGAGCGGGCCTGCTCGAAAAATCTGCTTTCCCATCGCCTGGAAGGCCGGCCGGTGCAGATCGTAGAGGTCGGCATCTCCGCCGATGATGACGGTGATTTCGCCTGAGGCTGCCAGATGCACGCCGCCGGTAACGGGCGCTTCAAGCATGCGCACGCCAGCATCGGCCGCGATCTTGCCGAGACGCAGGACTTCCTGTTCGTCGAGCGTGCTCATTTCGATCCAGGTGGCACCCGGCTTCAAGCCTTTCAGAATGCCGCGCTCGCCGGTCAGAACGCGTTCGCTGACCTTGGGCGAGGGCAGACACGTGATCACGGCATCTGCGACTTCAGCCACAGCTTGAGGGTTTGCGGCAAACTTGGCGCCGGCAGCCACCAGCTCCTTGGCAATGTCGGGATCGAGATCATTGACCACGACGGTGAAGCCAGCCCGGACCAGGCTGCCGGCGAGATGGCGGCCAAGATGGCCGAGCCCGATGAAACCATATGTGAATGCCATGTTGTCTGCCCCCTGCTGGCGTTTTGTCGCCAGACTGAGACAAAGCGGGGAAGGTTTCAAAGACAGATTTTGGCCTGCGACAGGATTTGACGCAGGCGGAACACGGCGCCGCACTTTTCGTTGGGAAAGCGAGAAGAAAGGTCCGGCGAGCGGTGACTGCCGCCAACGCAGCGAAATCGTCGCATTGACCCTTACGTTCACGTAAGATATTCTCGCGCTTCACACCGCCCTGCCGGAATTTGCGCCTTGGCGCGTCGCGCTTCGGCTCGACAATTGGGTTCGGTTTTGTCAAGGAGGAAGGCGGATGGGACCGCCTGATGAGGAAATGACGATGAGCACGGATATGGAACTGCCAGAACGCGAAAGCATGGAATTCGACGTCGTGATCGTGGGCGCAGGTCCCGCAGGTCTGTCGGCAGCGATCCGTCTGAAACAGGTCAATCCGGACCTGACCGTCGTCGTGCTCGAAAAGGGCGCGGAAGTCGGCGCCCATATCCTGTCCGGTGCCGTGGTTGATCCCATCGGCATCGACCGCCTGATCCCCGGCTGGCGCGAGGAAGCCGACCATCCGTTCAAGACGGAAGTCACCGATGACCAGTTCCTCTTCCTCGGTCCGGCCGGCTCAATTCGCCTTCCCAACATGCTGATGCCGCCGCTGATGAACAATCACGGCAATTACATCGTCTCGCTCGGCAATGTCTGTCGCTGGCTCGGCGCCCATGCGGAAGCGCTCGGCGTCGAGATCTATCCGGGCTTTGCAGCCTCCGAAGTGCTCTACAATGACCAGGGCGCCGTGATCGGCGTCGCGACCGGCGACATGGGCATCGAGAAAAACGGCGAGCCGGGTCCGGCCTATACGCGCGGCATGGAACTGCTCGGCAAATATGTGCTGATCTCGGAAGGCGTGCGCGGCTCGCTCGCCAAGCAGCTGATTGCCAAGTTCGATCTCTCGCGCGAAAGCGATGTGCAGAAGTTCGGCATCGGCCTGAAGGAACTCTGGCAGGTCAAGCCCGAGCACCACAAGCCGGGCCTCGTCCAGCATTCCTTCGGCTGGCCGCTCGGCATGAAGACCGGCGGCGGCTCCTTCCTCTACCATCTCGAAGACAACATGGTTGCCGTCGGCTTCGTCGTGCACCTGAACTACAAGAACCCCTATCTTTATCCCTTCGAGGAGTTCCAGCGGTTCAAGACCCATCCGGCGATCGCCAAGACCTTTGAAGGCGGCAAGCGCCTGTCCTATGGCGCCCGCGCCATTACCGAAGGCGGGTACCAGTCCGTGCCGAAGCTCTCCTTCCCGGGCGGCGCGCTGATCGGCTGTTCCGCCGGTCTCGTCAACGTCCCCCGCATCAAGGGCTCTCACAACGCCGTGCTTTCAGGCATGCTGGCGGCCGAGAAGATTGCGGACGCGATCGCCGCCGGTCGCGCCAATGACGAGCCGATCGAGATCGAGAACGAATGGCGTTCGACCGATATCGGCAAGGACTTAAAGCGCGTGCGCAACGTCAAGCCGCTCTGGTCGAAGCTCGGTACGGCGCTGGGCGTCGGCCTTGGCGGCATCGACATGTGGATGAACCAGCTCCTCGGCTTCTCCTTCTTCGGCACGCTGAAGCATGGCAAGACCGATGCACAATCCCTGGAGCCGGCAGCGAGCCACAAGCCGATCGCCTATCCGAAGCCGGATGGTGTGTTGACCTTCGACCGCCTCTCCTCGGTCTTCCTCTCCAACACCAACCACGAGGAAGACCAGCCGGTCCACCTCAAGGTCAAGGACATGGATCTGCAGAAGCGATCCGAACTCGACGTCTATGCCGGTCCGTCGACCCGCTACTGTCCGGCGGGCGTCTATGAATGGGTGGAGAAGGAGGGCGAGCAGACCTTCGTGATCAACGCCCAGAACTGCGTTCACTGCAAGACCTGCGATATCAAGGACCCGAACCAGAATATCAACTGGGTGCCGCCACAAGGCGGCGAAGGGCCGGTCTATCCGAACATGTAAATGTTCGAGAGGCAGGCCCGCACGGACCGCCGCTGGCAAATTGGCGGCGAAGGGCCGGTCTATCCGACATGTAATGTCTATTCAAAGGGCGGTCGAGAGGTCGCCCTTTTTGCATTGCAGTGCGGTGTCGCCACCAGCCACCGCCCCATCTTCGCCATCGATCTTAACAAGCACCTTTAGATTTAACCCGTCATTAACCATAAATTCCTAGGCTCCTCGGCAACGAATCGTAATCCCGAGGACGCCTGAAACATGACCATTTCCCGCCGCGGTCTTTTGTTTGGCCTGCCGCTCTTCATCGCCGGCTGCCAGTCCGTTCCCAATCAGCAGGCCCTGTATGGCGACGTGCCGGACGAGCCGTTTCCGCTGAAAAAGGTACCGATCGAGAAGATCAAGCCGGAACTGCGTCGTCAGGAAGTGGCATACGAGACGCCACACGCTCCGGGCACGATCGTGGTGAATACGCCAGAGCGCCGGCTCTACCACGTGATGGGCAATGGTCGGGCCATGCGCTACGGCATCGGCGTCGGCCGCGCGGGCCTTGCTCTTTCCGGCAATGCTTATGTCGGTCGCAAGGCAGAATGGCCGAGCTGGACGCCGACCCCCAACATGATCCGCCGTGACCCCGAGCGGAACCTGAAATATGCCGGCGGTGTGCCCGGCGGCCCGAACAATCCCCTCGGCGCCCGCGCCATGTATCTCTATCGTGGCGGCAACGACACCATGTTCCGCATTCATGGCACCAACCAGCCCTGGTCGATCGGCCAGGCGATGTCCTCGGGCTGCGTCCGCATGATGAACCACGACGTGATCGATCTCTATGCGCGTGTCGATGTCGGCAGCAAGGTCGTAGTGATTCAGGCCTGATCGGCGCTTCGACTTTCACGTCTTTATTGTGGCGCTGGTTCCCGGACCGGCGCCACTTTGCTGTGATCGATTGGCACTGTCTTGTCACACCCAGTCACGACTGTGCCATCACTATTGCAGCTCCAAGCCTTTGCCCCAATCTCCCCGCAATGAAACTTTCCGGCGCTCTTATGCGTCGAATGTCTGGTTGACGCTGTGTCGACCAATTCCGATCGGCCGGAGGCTTTTTCCGCCGACCGATCAGGACTAAGTGGGAACAGATGCGCCGGTGACCGGCCGCGTCGAAGATTTGAGAAGGGATTTTGAATGGCTCGCGATATGAACGCCGGCTTGTCCGACCTCGGTGGTTGCCAGATCGAGGCGACCCTGCAGCTGTTCGACGGCAAATGGAAGGGCGTGATCCTCCACCATCTCCTCAAGGACGAAGTGCTGCGCTTCAACGAACTGGTGAAGCGCCTGCCATCGATTACCCATCGCATGTTGTCGAAGCAGTTGCGCGACATGGAGGTCGCCGGTCTTGTCGCCCGCACCGTCTATCCGGTCGTGCCGCCGCGCGTTGATTATTCGCTGACCCCGCTCGGCCGCAGCCTCGAGCCAGTGCTTCAGGCGATCGGCCGTTGGGGCCAGGAGAACCTCGTGGCCGTCGAGGATGCGGCACTGAAGCCGAGCGAGAGCCCGACGGGCAGTGCGGCGATCATGCGTTCTGCTGCGTAATGCCGACCGTCAGCCTGCGGGCTGTCGTCGGGACAAAAGGCCGGTGGACAAGAGGACGCCGAGCCCGGTGACAAGCGCCGCAACGAGAACCGAGATGCCGAGCGGCTCCGCAAGCAGCACGGCACCGCCAATGGCCGCAGCCACTGGCGTGATCGCCGTATAGGCGGCAGCCTGGGTTCCGCCGAGTGCGCGAACTGCCGTCCCATAGAGCAAGGTCGCGACCAAGCCCGAAAGCAGGCCCTGTGTGACGGATTGCAGGGCGATTTCCCCCAAGGGTGCCGTCAGGAATTGGGTGCCGACAAAGGGCAGGGCCGCAAGGTTGAGAAGGGTCGACCAGACGCAGATCAAGGCCGCTCCTTCGAAGGCATCGAGTCCGCTGCGGCGGAAGGCATGGGTATAGACGGCCCAGAGCGTCGCGCCGATGGGAAGGATGGTGAAGCTGATCCAGCCGAGCCCGTCAGCACCCAGATTGCCCGCGAGCAGGATGCCGCCGCCTGCGAGGATCGCAACCATGCCTGCCTTGCGCCATCTGTCGGGTCGTTCGCCAAGGAATGCCATCCCGATGACGGCGACCGCAAGCGGCATCAGCCCCGGCAGCAAGACGCCGGCCGCCGAGGCGGGTGTATGGCGCATGCCAAAGGCGACGATCTGAAAGAAGGGCGCGCCGGAGCCGAGAATCATCAGGCAGAGTGGTCCCATGGCCCCCTTGGGAAACAGGCCCGTACGCCACCAGACCGGAGCCAGCACGAGCGCCGGAATGCCATAACGCAGAAGACTGAGATCGAGGGGGCCAAGCCCGGCGCCGACGCTATGACGTGTGGAAACCAGCCACGACGCCCAGATGAGCACGACGGACAGCGCCGACAATGCACCCAGCGCTGAGCGGCCGGAGCCGGGAAGGGGAGTGGTGCCGACGGCGGACATGGTTGCTCCAGAAGATGATGCTTGCGTCCAATCTTATGCCGTTCGCTCTGACGTGTCCTTGCGCAATGCACGCCGGATGGTTAGAAATTTGGCACAATATGCCAAAAAGAAGCGCTGGAGTTCTAATTGCTGCCAAAACTCGATAAGTTCGATCACGCGATCCTCAAGCTTCTGCAGGATGACGCACGCATCACCAATGTCGAGATTGCCGACAAGGTCGGGCTCTCGCAATCGCCTTGCCTCAGACGTATCAGGCTGATGGAGGAGAGCGGTCTCATCCGCGGCTATCGTGCAGATCTTGACCGGCGCATGCTGGGGCTCGAACTCACCGTGTTCGTCGCCTTCAAGGTGGCGCGCCACACGCGCGAGAACGCCGATGCGCTGCACGAGGCCCTGCTCGACATTCCCGAAGTCGTTGCCTGCTACATGATTTCGGGCGAGTCCGATTTCCTGGCAGAAGTCGTCGTTGAAAATCTCTCGGCCTACGAGACCTTGCTGACGGAAAAGCTGCTCGTCTTGCCCAACGTGACCGACATCCGGTCGAATTTTGCGATCCGGAGCGTCAAGACTGGTGCGCCGCTGAAGCTCCCGGTTCGCACCTGATCGCGGAAGAGGTGGCCGCCGCAGAGACGGCGGCCGGTAAGAACTGGCTCAGGCCGGAAAACCTTCCAGCACTATCTTGCCGCGCGTGCGGTTGCTCTCGATCAGCCTGTGCGCCTCGCGCAGGTTTTCCGCCGTGATCGGCCCGAGCACGGTATCGAGCGTCGTGCGGATTTTGCCCGCATCGATGAGTTCGGCAACATGCGTCAAGAGCTTGTGCTGCTCGATCATGTCAGGCGTCTGGAAGACCGGCCGGGAGAACATGAACTCCCAGTGCAGCGAGACGACCTTCTGCTTGAAGGCAAGGATGTCGAAGCCTTCGGGGAAGTCGTCGATCAGGCAGATGCGGCCCATCGGCGCGACGATCTCGGCCATCGCCAGTCGATGCTGGCCGCTATGGGTCACCGAGAAGATGAAACCCGGCGGGTCGATGCCGAGTGCGGCAAATTCCTGGGCGAGCGGCTTGCTGTGGTCGATGACGTGATCGGCACCGAGAGACTTCGCCCAGTCCGCCGTCTCCGGTCGCGAGGCGGTGGCGATGACGGTAAGGTCGGTCAGTTCCTTGGCAAGCTGGATGGCAATCGAGCCGACGCCACCGGCACCGCCCGTAATCAGGATCGACCGTCCGGCGCCGAGGACCGGATCGCTCACCTTCAGTCTGTCGAACAGCGCCTCGTAAGCGGTGATGGCAGTCAGCGGCAGGGCGGCGGCTTGTGCGAAGGAGAGTGTCTTCGGCTTCAGGCCGACGATGCGTTCGTCGACGAGGTGATATTCGGCATTGGTGCCCGGACGATTGATCGCGCCGGCGTAGTAGACCTCGTCTCCTGGCTTGAAGAGGCTGACATCCGGACCGACGGCCTTGACCACGCCCGCCGCATCATAGCCGAGGATCCGGGCTTCGCCTGCCGGCGGCGTCTGGTTGCGGCGAACCTTGGTATCGACCGGGTTTACCGAGATCGCCTTGATCTCGACGAGGAGATCGTGGCCTGCCGCCTCCGGCACGGGCAGCTCGAGATCGACCAGCGCCGTCTCCGAGGTGATGGGCTGGGGCGTATGGAATCCGATGGCGCGCATGGAAAACTCCTGTCTGGCGTTTGAACGCTACCCATTAAGGGCATAGATTGGAGTTCTGCAAGAATGCACATTTTCTGTCTGTAGGCACAGAAAAGGACCTCGGTTCACTTGAGGATGCCGACCATGTCGCGCCCTCGTGCCTGGATGGCCAGCAATTTCCCGGCTGTCCCCTCGAGTGGACCTTGAAGACCGCCTCAGCCGCTTGACGGCCTCTTTTCCAAAGCAATGGAGATCAGGAAGATGATCAGGCCGAAGGCGGACAGCACCGAGCCGACATAGCCGGTGGCGGCGTAGCCGTAGCCGGCGGCAATCACCAGTCCGCCGAGCCATGCGCCGAGCGCGTTCGCAATGTTGAAGGCGGAATGATTGGTGGCGGCGGCGAGCGTCTGCGCGTCGGCTGCCACATCCATGAGACGGGTCTGCACGGCCGGGCAGGCGGCAAAGCCGCAGCCGGTGAGGAAGACGCAGATGCACAGCATGATCGGATTGTGCGCGGTGAGCGAAAAGACTGCCATCAGCACGATATTGAAGGCGAGCATGCCACCGATCGTCCCCTTCAGCGAATAGTCGGCCATGCGGCTGCCGACGATATTGCCGACATTCATGCCAATACCGAAGAGGGCAAGAACCACTGCCACCATGCTGGCCGGGAGACCCGCGGTATCGGTCACGGTCTTGGCGATATAGCTGAAGATCGCAAACATGCCGCCGAAGCCGACGGCAGCGACGCCGAAGGACAGCCAGACCTGCAGGCGCCCGAAGGCCGACAGTTCGCGGCGGATGCTGGCGCCCTCGGCCACTTCGTCTTTCGGCAGATAGAGTGCGATCAACGCCACGGTTATGGCCGCGATGGCTGCTACCAGGAAGAACGCGGCGCGCCAGCTCATCAACTGGCCCAGGAAGGTCGCGATCGGCGTGCCGATGAGCGTGGCGATGGTCAGCCCCAGCATCACGCGGCCAACGGCCCTAACGCGACGGTTCGGCGGCGCCATGGCGGCGGCAACCAGGGCGGCCACACCGAAATAGGCGCCATGCGGCAGACCGGTGATGAAGCGAAGAAGCGTGAATGTCGCAAATTCTGTGGCGAGCGCACTGGCGAAATTGCCGACGGCGAAGAGGCCCATGAGCAGCAAGAGCAACGTCTTGCGCGGAAGTTTGGCGGCAAGTGCTGCGATGATCGGTGCGCCGATGACGACACCCAGCGCATAGGCGCTGATCACATGGCCTGCCTGCGGCACCGTTACCCCGTAGGTCTCTGCGACCTCCGGCAGCAGCCCCATGATCACGAACTCGCCGGTCCCGATGCCAAAACCGCCAGCGGCGAGCGCCAGTTCGATCAGCAGGATCGTCGTTGGCGTCAGGGCCGGGGACTGTTGTAGTTCTGCGGTGGGGGACGAAGCGAATTCGGTCATGAAAACACCATGGGCGCGCAAGAGAACCTTGCCACGCGAAACGCGCTTCCGAGGAAGCCGAAATGAAAGAAAGGAGCCAGCAGGCCGTAAGAAGGAACTGTTTTTTATCATATCCGTGTGCGCTGCGGCAAAGGCTTTTGCTCGCCATCTTGAAATCTGCTCGTGCGCTATCGATCTGCAGGCGGCTTTCGAAACTTTCGAGGCGTCGACACGTTGTGAGCATTGGCCTCTCAAGGGCCGCGAAAGGGCGACATGAAAATCAAGGCGGTACTCAATCGCGAAGGTGGCACCTTCAAGACCACCGACATGCAGACCTATTGCGAGACGGCAACCCGCGCCTTTGCGGCGAAGGGCCATGATCTCGTATGCGATGTCGTCGGCGGCGACGAGGTTGTGCAGTCTCTGGAAAAGGCGAGCAAAGAGAGCGACCTTGATGCGCTTCTGGCCGGCGGTGGGGACGGCACGATATCCACGGCCGCAGGCATCGCCTGGGAAGCCGGCGTGCCGCTCGGCATCATCCCCGCCGGCACGATGAACCTCTTTGCCCGCTCGCTGAAGCTACCGCTCGACATCTGGAAGGTACTCGACCTCTTGGCCGACGCAACCGTTGTCAACGTCGATATTGCAACGGCGAACGGTCGTCCCTTCGTGCACCAGTTTTCCGCAGGTCTGCACGCCCGCATGGTCCGGATGCGCAACCAGATGAATTTTGCCTCCCGTATCGGCAAGATCCGGGCAAGCACCAGCGCCGCCTTCGGCGTCATGCTCGATCCGCCGCGCTTCGAGGTCGTCTTCGATATCGATGGCGACGGCCGCAGCGAGGAGCGCCCGGTCTCGGCGATCTCCGTCTCCAACAATCCGCTTGGCAATAATTCGCTGTTCTTCGCCGACCGGGTCGATACCGGCAGGCTCGGCGTCTATCTGGCGGAGCCGCTGGAGCCGACCGGCGTCGGCAAGCTGGCTTTCGATATCATCAGGGGCAAGTTCAAGGAGAACGAGGCAGTGACCGCCTCGACTGCGGAGAAGGTGCATCTCCATTTCCCCAAACATCGCAAGGGTGCCGCCTGTGTCCTCGACGGTGAACTCCTGCGCATGCCCGCTGACGTCGAGATCAAGATCCATGCCGGACAGCTGAAGGTGCTCGTGGCGCGGCCGCAGGCGCCGGCATGAACGAAAACGGCGCCCGATTGGGGCGCCGCTTTCTGGTTTGTGGATGAACCGAGCTCAGTGGCTGAAGGCAGCCGCGATCAGGTCGCGGGTATAGTCTTCCTGCGGATGATCGAAGATCGCCTCGGTTCCACCCTGCTCGACGATCTTGCCGTTCTTCATCACGATGACATGGTCCGACATCGCGCGGATGACCGAGAGGTCATGGCTGATGAAGACGTAAGAAAGCCCATGCTTGTCCTGCAGGTCGCGCAGCAGTTCGATCACCTGACGCTGCACGGAGCGGTCGAGTGCTGAGGTCGGCTCATCCAGGATGACGACCTTGGGCTTCAGGATCATCGAGCGGGCGATCGCGATGCGCTGACGCTGGCCGCCTGAGAACTCGTGCGGATAGCGGTTGCGCGCTGCCGGGTCGAGGCCAACCTCCTTGAGAGCAGCAATGGCCCGCGCATCACGCTCGGCGCGGCTGAGCTGCGGCTCGTGCACGTAGAGACCTTCGGTGATGATCTCGCCCACCGTCTGGCGCGGCGAGAGTGAGCCATAGGGGTCCTGGAACACCAGCTGCAGCTGCTTGCGGAAAGGGCGCATGCCGGCCCGGTCGAGGTTCGAGATATCCGCCGTCTCGAAGCGGAAGGCGCCATCGGCTGCGAGCAGCTTCAGCAAAGCGCGGCCGAGCGTCGATTTGCCAGATCCCGACTCCCCGACGATGCCGATGGTCTGGCCCTGGCGGAGCCGGACGCTGACCTGGTCGACAGCCCGGAAGGTACGGTTCGGACGCAGGAAGCCACCGCTGCCGATGTCGAAATCGACGGTGACATTGCGACCTTCCAGAACGACCGGCGCATCGTCAGCCGGCGGCGGCTTTGTACCAGAGGGTTCTGCCGCCAGCAGCATCTTCGTGTAGTCGTGCTGGGCGTTGCCGAAGATCGCATCGCGGCTTCCCGTTTCGACGATCTCGCCCTTGCGCATGACAGCGACACGGTCGGCCACGTGCTTGACCACGCCGAGGTCGTGGGTGATCAGCACGATCGCCATGCCGAAGCGCTTCTGCAGGTCGGCGAGCAGATCGAGGATCTGCGCCTGGATGGTGACATCGAGCGCGGTCGTCGGTTCATCCGCGATCAGCACGTCGGGCTCGTTGGCCAAGGCCATGGCGATCATCACGCGCTGGCGCTGGCCGCCGGACATTTCGTGCGGATAGCTGTCGATGCGGCGCTCGGGGTCGGGGATGCCGACGAGCTTCAAGAGTTCCAGCACGCGGGCGCGCGCTTCCGTCTTGCTCATGCCGCGATGATGGATCAGCGGTTCTGATATCTGCTTGCCGATCCGGTAGAGTGGATCGAGCGAGGTCATCGGCTCCTGGAAGATCATGGTGATCTTCGCACCGCGCACCTTGTTCAACTCGCCGATCGGCAGGCCGACGATGTTGCGTCCGCCATAGACGGCCTCGCCGCTGACATCGCCGTTCTTGGCGAGCAGGCCCATGATGCCCATCATGGTCTGGCTCTTGCCCGAGCCACTTTCGCCGACGATGGCGAGCGTTTCGCCCTTCTTCACCGAAAAGCTGATGCCCTTGACTGCTTCCACTGTGCCGTCGGGTGTCGCGAACGTCACCTTGAGGTCGGAAACGTCGAGCACGGTTTCGTTGTTTGTCCTGTCGTCCATGCTCATCGGTCCTTCGGATCCAGCGCATCCCGCAGGCCGTCGCCCACGAAATTCAGCGAAAACAGCGTCACCACGAAGAAGATCGCCGGAAAGATCAAAAGCCACGGCGCATTCTGCATGCTGGCGGCCCCTTCCGAGATCAGCGTGCCCCAGCTGGCAAGCGGCGCCTGAACGCCGAGCCCGAGGAACGAGAGGAAGCTCTCCAGCAGGATGACCTTCGGCACGATGACCGTGACGAAGACGATGACCGGGCCGATCGTGTTCGGGATGATGTGACGGCGGATGATCTGCCAGTCGGTCAGGCCCAGCGCTTCCGCCGCACCGACGAATTCGCGGCGCTTGAGCGACAGCGTCTGGCCGCGCACGATGCGGGCCATTTCCAGCCATTCCACCGCCCCTATCACCAGGAAGATCAGGATCACCGATCGCCCGAAGAAGACGACGAGCACGACAACGAGGAAGACGAAGGGCAGTGAGTAGAGGATCTCGACGATACGCATCATCACATTGTCGACGCGGCCACCGAGATAGCCCGAGGTCGCGCCATAGACGACGCCGATGCCGAGCGAGACGAGGCTGGCCGCGAGACCGACGGCGAGCGAGATCTGCCCGCCAAGCATGACGCGGACGAGCAGATCGCGGCCGTTGGAATCGGTGCCGAAGGGGAAGGTGATCTGGTCCACATTGCCGGATACGGTGAGGCTTCGACCATCCGCTGCCTGGTCCACGACTTCCGAATTCTTGAATTCGTTGTTGCGATCGAAATAGCGGATCGTGCGGGGATCGATTTCCCCATCCGAGCTGATCACGGCGGTGAAACGGCCATCCTCGACCGTAAAGCTGTCGAGTGTCACTCTTGCCCGCTGGGCCACGCTTTCGGCCACGTCCTGCAGCGTCTCGGGATCGGGCCGTGGGGTCAGGCTCGGCGGCACGTTAACGTAGGAGGAGAAGACCTGATCGTAGCTGTGCGGTACGAAAAGAGGTCCGGCGAAGGAGAACAGGGTCACGAAGGCCAAAAGCACGCAGCCCGAGATGGCGGCCTTGTTGCGCCGGAAGCGCATCATGGCGAGCTGGGCGAGGCTGCGTCCGGTGATCTCCGGCTGGGGGGAAGCGGTGATATCAGTCATTGCGAACCCTCGGATCGAGCAGGCCATAGGCGATGTCGACCAACAGGTTGAAGACGATCACGAACACGGCGACGAGGATGACGGTGCCCATGACGAGGGGATAGTCGCGGTTGAGTGCGCCGAGCACGAAGTAGCGACCGACGCCGGGAATGGTGAAAATCGTCTCCACCACTGCGGAACCGGTCAGAAGTGCGGCGGCACAGGGTGCGAGATAGGAGACGATCGGCAGCATCGCACCGCGCATCGCATGCGTGACGACGACGACACGCGAGGGCAGGCCGTAAGCCTTGGCCGTGCGGATATGGTCGGTATGCAGCGCCTCGATCATCGCGCCGCGGGTCAGGCGTGCAAAGACGGCAAGCTGCGGCAGGGCCAGCGCCGTGACCGGCAGGATGAGGTAACGCAGCGAGCCGTCGCCCCAGCTACCAGCCGGCAGCCAGTTGAGGATCACGGCAAACAGAAGCGTCAACACGGGACCGACAACGAAATTGGGGATCGTCACGCCGACAGTCGCAAAGGACATGACGGCGAAATCGATCGCGCTGTTTTGCCTGAGTGCTGCGACGGTTCCGAGCAGCACGCCGCCGATCAGGGCGACGAGGATGGCGATCCCGCCGAGCTGGATCGAATAAGGCAGAGCCTTGCCGATCAATTCGGAAACGGTGTTGTCCTTGTAGATGAAACTCGGACCGAGATCGCCGGTGACGGCATTGCCGATATAGCTCAGATACTGGCTGATCAGCGGCTGGTCGAGTTTGTAGGTGGCCATGATATTGGCCATCGTCTGAGGCGGAAGCGGGCGCTCGAGATTGAAGGGGCCGCCGGGCGCAAAGCGCATCAGAAAGAATGAGATGGTGACGACGATGAAGATCGTCGGGACGGCGCTCATCAGCCGCCGGAGTACGAAGGATGTCATGTCCTGCTCCTGAATGGACGACGCGCGGCTTGAACCGTGCGTCGTCCGGTCACGTGACGAGATTATTCAGCGACGCGGAGGAAGCGGCTGAGATGCTCGTTGGCTGCGTTGTCCTGCCAGCCGCTGACGCGGTCGGAGACCAGCCACAGGTTCGCCGTGCTCATCAGCGGAGCGATCGGCTGGTCGCGCATCAGGATGACTTCGGCATCATGTAGGATCTTCTTGCGGGCTTCGGCATCGCCTTCGGTGTAGGACTTGGCCATCAGCGCGTCGAACTCCGGGTTGTTGTACTTGCCGTAGTTGAACGAGGTGTTGGTGGAGACGTTGAGGCCGAGGAAGTTTTCAGCATCCGCATAGTCGGCGACCCAGCCGGCACGAGCCACGTTGAAGGCGCCGCCTTCCTGCAGATAGGCGTAGTGCGAGGCCACGTCGAGGTTGGTCATCGTAACCGTTGCGCCGAACGTGTTCTTCCACATGTCGGCAACGGCGGTCGCGACACGCTCGTGGTTCGGGTTGGTGTTGTAGCGGATCTCGATGTTGAGCGGCTTGCCGCCTTCACCGTAACCGGCTTCCTTCATCAGTTCGATCGCCTTGTCTTCGCGGTCGAGCTGCGACATCTCGGCGAAGTCGGCCTTGGCTGCCTCGTAGCCGCCGAGACCATCCGGAACCAGCGAGTAGGTCGGCAGCTGCGCGCCGGAATAGATCTCCTCGGCCAGGAAGTCGCGATCGACGGCCATGGAGAGGGCCTGGCGGACGCGCACGTCGCTATAGGGTTCCTGGCGGGTGTCGAAGACGTAGTAATAGGTCGAGGCCGACGGCGAAACGCGGACCTGCTCGCCATAGCTGTCCTTCAGCCGGTCGATCTGGTCGGCCGAGAAGTTGTAGACGAGGTCCATTTCCTTGGCTTCGAAACGACGGACCGAAGCGGCCTGATCGTCGATCGGGTAGAAGACAACCTTGTCGATCTGGGTGTTGGCGGCATCCCAGTGATGTTCGTTCTTCACCACCACAAGGTTGTCGTTCGGGACATGGCTCTCGAGCTTGTAGGCGCCGTTCGACACCATCACGCCCGGCTTGACGAAATCCTTGCCGTTCTTTTCGACGCTTGCCTTGGAGACGGGCAGGGCGGTCTGGTGGGCCAGAAGCTCGAGGAAGAAAGGCGTTGCGCGCTCAAGGGTCACTTCGAGGGTCTTCTCGTCAACGGCCTTGACGCCGATTTCTTCCAGCTTCGCTTCACCCTTGTTGGCCTTTTCGGCATTCTTGATCGGGTAGAGGATGTTGGCGTATTTCGCGGCGGTTTCCGGGTTCTGGACGCGCTGGATCGAGTAGACGAAGTCTTCAGCCGTCACCGGCGAGCCATCCGACCACTTGGCGTTTTCGCGGATCTTGAAGGTATAGACGGTGCCATCGTCGGAGATGGTCCAGCTTTCGGCAGCGCCGGGCACGATTTCGCCCTTGGCGTCGTAGATCGTCAGGCCCTCATAGAGATCCTTGAGAATGAAGGCTTCGATGTCGATCGAGGTATTGGCCTGATCGAGCGTCTGCGGCTCGCCGGAATTGCCGCGATGAAGCACGACTTCGGCCAGCGCCTGGCTTGCGCCAAACATCAAGGAGGTGAGGAGAAGAGAGGTGCCGAGCAGCCGGCGCGTCTGGATAGACATCGTTTGGAACTCCCAGTTCACGTTAACGGAAAGGGAGAGAAGAATATTCGTGCGGAGGTGGCAAGCCGCATTTTTTGTGGCTACCCTAATTTTTGGGAGGAAATTGGAGGGTTGGCCTGTGATTTGGCACGAAGATTTCGCGTGACCGTTTTGTGACGAAATAAAATTATAGCGTCAAATCCTGCCCGAGATGCGACAACGCGACCCGAGGGTCGCGTCTGCAAGGTTTCCGATGGCTGGATAGGGGTCAGATGCGCGGCAGATAGGTCTGGTAGTCGAAGCTCGACACGGTCCTGAGGAAGGCCATGGCCTCCTTGCGCTTGGTGTCGCCATAGATGCGCTGATATTCGGCCCCGAAGATGTCGGCGATGAAGGCGGATGCGCGGAACCGCTCGACGGCGGTCAGGAAATCATAGGTCAGCATGTCGGGGTTTTCAGGCGCGCTGTCCGGCGTCGTGACCTGGCCGGGATCAAGATCCTCGTCGAGGCCAAGCAGGATGCCGCCGAGGATGGCGGCGAGCAAGAGATGTGGATTGGCGTCTGCACCGGCAACACGGTGCTCGATGCGGGCAGCGGGGCCATCCTTGTCCGGAATGCGGATCGCGGTGCCGCGATTGCCGAAACCCCAGTCGATCTTGTCTGGTGCAAAGGAGCCCGGCTGAAAGCGGCGGTAGGAATTGGCAAAGGGCGCGAAGATCAGTTGCGCGTCCTGCATGCTTTTCAGCATGCCGGCGGTGATCGACTTCAGCTTCACCGGATCGCCGCCCTTGGCGTCGAGGATGTTGCGGCCATCCTTGTCGATGATCGAGGCATGCACATGAAGCCCAGAGCCGGCATGATCGCCATAGGGCTTCGCCATGCAGGTCGCCTTGAAACCATGCCGGCGGGCGGCAAAATCGACGACGCGCTTCAAATAGATGCAGTCGTCGGCAGCGGCCATGGCATCCGGCTTGTGCAAAAGGTTGACCTCGAACTGGCCGGGGCCGAATTCGGCGGTCGTCGCATCGGCCGGCAGGCCCATGTGGTCGCAATATTCGCGAACCGTATCGAGAAAGCCTTCCATCGCGGCGGTCGCACGCATGTCGTAGAGCTGGTAGCCCTCGACTTCGCCATTCATGACCAGCGCCTTCGGCGGCATCGGCACGCCCGTCTCGCGGAAATCCGGCTCCATGACATAGAATTCGAGCTCGGTGGCAACAACAGGCGTCAGGCCCTTTTCCTCGAAGCGCTTCATCACATTGGCGAGGATCGCGCGTGGGCAGACGTAATGCGGCTCACCGGAGAGCGTATGCATGGTGGCGAGCACTTGCTTGGAGCCGGCAGGCCCCCAGGGCAGCGTCGTCAGCGAGTTCTTGTCCGGCATGCAGATGCCATCGGGATCTCCGAGCGTCAGCGAGATCTTGGTAATGTCGTCATTGTCGTCGCCCCAGATGTCGAGCGATTGGGTCGAGGCCGGCAGGCGCACCGTGTTCTTCCAGACCTTGTCCTCGGCTTTCAGCGGAATCATCTTGCCTCTGAGGTCGCCATTCATGCCGACGAGCAGCATCTCGATGCGCGCGGAAGGGTCGGCTGCGGTAAGATCGGCGGCCTCGGTCGGTGCTGTCATGGGAAAACTCTCGTTGGCTATCAGGTCGGATTTGGCCGGAGGAACGCGGCAATCGGTGCCTTGCCAAACGCGTTTTGGACGGTCATGTTCGTAGCCGATAATGTTCCGCCTTTCAATGCGGGGCAGGGCTGCCACGCGGACCAAGTTTGGCCGTGAAAGCAATAGCTTCCGCCCCGGTCAAGGATCCGACCCATGAACAAGCCGCTTACCGCCGTCTCCAATCTCGGTGCCATCGACGCTGCCCATCATCTTCACCCTTTTTCGGACATGAAGAAGCTGAATGCGGCAGGCACCAAGATCATCACCCGGGCGGAAGGCGTGCACATCTGGGATTCCACCGGCAAGCAGTATCTCGATGCCTTTGCCGGGCTCTGGTGCGTCAATGTCGGTTATGGCCGCAAATCGATCGCCGATGTGGTCCACGCCCAGATGCTGGAACTGCCCTATTACAACACCTTCTTCGGCACCACGACTCCGCCGACCACGCTGCTCGCCCAGAAGATCGCCGAAAAGACCGGCCCGAAGATCAACCGGGTCTTCTTCTCCAATTCCGGCTCGGAAGCCTCCGACACCTGGTTCCGTATGGCGCGCGTCTACTGGAAGGCGCTCGGCCACGAGACGAAGACACAGGTCATTGCCCGCAAGAACGCCTATCACGGCTCGACCGTCGCCGGCGCCTCGCTCGGCGGCATGAAGTGGATGCACGAGCAGGGCAACCTGCCGATCGAGGGTATCCACCACATCAACCAGCCCTACTGGTATGCCGAGGGCGGGGATCTGACACCCGAGGATTTCGGCCTGAAGGTAGCCCGCGAGCTTGAAGAGAAGATCCTCGAACTCGGCGAAGAGAATGTCGCCGCCTTCGTTGCGGAGCCGATCCAGGGGGCCGGCGGCGTCATCGTGCCGCCCTCGACCTACTGGCCGGAGATCAAGCGCATTTGCGCCAAGTACCAGATCCTGCTCGTCGCCGACGAAGTCATCTCCGGCTTCGGCCGCCTGGGTTCCTGGTTCGGCCATCAGCATTATGACTTCGAGCCGGACCTCGCGCCGATCGCCAAGGGGCTCTCTTCGGGCTATCTGCCGATCGGCGGCGTGCTCGTCTCCGACCGCGTGGCGGAGGTCATGGTCAACGAGCTCGGCGACTTCTACCACGGCTACACCTATTCCGGTCACCCGGTGGCAGCCGCCGCAGCGCTCGAAAACATCCGCATCATCGAGGAAGAAGGCCTGGTCGAGCGTGTCCGCGACGACACCGGCCCCTATCTCGCCCAGGCATTGGCCTCGCTCACCGACCACGAACTCGTCGGCGAAGCCGTCAGCGTCGGCCTGATGGGTGCGGTGCAGATCGCGGCCGACAAGGCCACCCGCCGCCGCTTCAAGAAACCAGACGATACCGGCACTGCCGTCCGTAACCAGTGTGTCAATGCCGGCGTCGTGCTGCGCGCCACCGGCGACCGCATGCTCTTCTCCCCGCCGCTGATCATCTCGCGGTCGCAGATCGACCAGGCGGTCGATACGTTGCGCAACGGCCTGGACTGGTTGAAGGACAATCGCGGCGAGGGGTGAAGCGGCCCAACCAATGAGGCGCCGGCGAGACCGGCGCCCTTTGCCTCACGGCATGAATTGCCCGCCATTGATGTCGATCGTCTGCCCGGTGATGTAGCCGGAGAGCATCGGCGAGGCGAGGAACAGATAGGCGCCGACGCAATCCTCCGGTGTTCCGGTACGCTTCAAGGGCACGCTGCCGGCCACCTGATCGAGCTGGCCGGGCAGGGCATATTTGTCCTGGAAGGCCGTGGTGATGACGCCGGGCGCCACCGCGTTGACGCGAATATTGTATTTGCCGAATTCCAGCGCCATGCCCTTGGTGACTGCGCCGACAAAGGCTTTCGAGGAACCGTAGACGCCGGAGCCTGCGGTGCCGCCCGTGCGAGCGGCCACCGACGTCGTATTGATGACGAAGCCGCCCTCACGCTTCAGATACGGCACGGCGGCCTGTGTCGTAGCGATCACCGAGCGGGCATTCACGTCCATTACCTTGTCGTAATGGGCGTCCGTCATCTCTTCATAGAGCACGCGGGCGATCATGCTGCCGGCATTGTTGATGACACCATCGAGCCGACCGAAGGTCTTGGCGACATGCTCGACGGCCTCGGCCATGGCCTCCGATGACGCCGCATCGGCTTTCACCAGTACGACGCTGCCACCGGCGGCTTCGATGTCGCGGGCGATGGCATGCGCCGCTTCCGCATTCGAATTGTAGTGCAGGCCGACCAGGGCGCCTTGTGCGGCAAAACCGCGTGCCAGGGCCTCGCCGATGCCGCTCGATGCGCCGGTGATCAGCACGGCCTTGCCAGAAAGGTCGGGGATGGTGAGTGCGGTCATGGGCTTGTCCTCCTGTTGTCAGACAAGCTTAGAGCGGCCCCGATGTGATTTGGCAAGGCCGCTCTCGTCCATCTCGTTGCACCTTGACCTAGGATGTTTCAGTGAACCCAGGCGTGCTCAGTGCTCTACCGTCCGCGGGTCACGCTGCAGGCTGGGCCGTCTGTTTGCGGACATACCTGGAATAGGCCCAGATAATTGCGACCACGCCCACGATCAGCCCGATCGACAGCAGCGGCCTGACGGCGAACCAGCCGATCGCAATGACCGTTACGCCGACCGCGATCGCCAGGACGAACGAAATCAGACCCGTCCCGAAGCCGATCAGGGTGCCGACGAACGGAATGACGTCACCGATCACGCTGAAGATCCGCAGGATCAGGGCAAAGCCGACGAACAAACCCAGGATCCCCGCTGCCCTGATAACCCAGGTCAGAATGACGTTTTCGGTCTGGCTGTCGGCGAACATCTTGTCCGAGGTTTCGCGGCCAGCGGCGAGCAGGAAGAGCGTGTAGCCATTTTCCGTGGTGTATTCGGCCAGGCGATCACCACGCTGCATGGCCACGACGCTGACTTCGGGCAGCACGATCTTCTCGAAGCGGATCCGGGTGTCCCCGACCTCCGGCGCCTTCTCATCGGCGCCGAAATAAAGCGCCTGCGTGACGGCACGGCCTTCGCCAGGATAGCCGAGGGCTTCGGAAGCCTCGGCTGCCGTTTCAGCGGTGATCGGCAAGGCTTGCCGCGTGCCAGCCGAGGCAATCTGCGAGCCTTCCACACTGAAAGCACCCAGTTTCGCCGTCTCCACCAGCGTTTCCGTCGACGGCAGCCAGAATTCGGGGTTCTCATGCCCCGCAGATTCCTGGAATTTCGAGGAGTCCTGCGCATCCCCACTCCATTCCCTGGAATAGGTGTAGGTGGTCACGGTTTCTTCGCCGCCGCCCAGCTTCTTCTCGGTCTTACTGCTTTTTTCCTCGACCCACTGATACATCTCGACCTTGCGAGCCAGGCCAATCACGCCGCTCGCGCTGATTCCCGTGTCCGGGTCGACGACGTCAGCCTCCGGAACGACGCCGCTTTCGATATGCACCAGCTTGCCATCGAGCGCAGGGTCTATCCGCGCTGCATCGGTGCTGACGACGATCGACTGGCCTTCCACCAGCGACTCATACGTCGCGACCGATCGCCCTTCGTTCCAGAGCAGCGCGACGATTGCCACGATGACGAGAATGAAGCCGAATATGGCCCCCGTCAGTGCCCCACCCAGACGAGAAAACCAAGATGTCGATGTCCTTGTTACCACATTCATGGCATCCCCCATTGCCTAGCGCCCTTACCGAGTTGCGAGTTTCTAGCAAGTTTTGTTGCCAGGGAAAGTTCTTATCTTGGGGGGATCGAAGGCGGGGCAGAACGTATTGCACATCCTCCGCCAGAGGGATCAGCCTCACGCAGGAGACTGATCCAAAAAGCAGACTGTTCTGGCCGGCGAACCAGTGACGTCGGGAATGGCTTAAGCCGCTTTCCAGTCGAAGGGCAGGGGGGCCTCGCGGAAGGCGAAGCGGTCAAGGTGGCTGGATACGACGCCCTGATAGGTTTCGAGCTTTCCGGCATCTTCGGTCTCGATCGTGACCGTCAGGCTCGATGCATCGCTGTGCATGGATGCTGTTGCCTCGGGAAACTTCACCACGGCCTTGTGGTTCTGCTCGTCCAGCTCGACCTCGAGCTTGTGGGACCAGTGCTTGCAGAGCTGCTGCAGATATTTCCAGCCGTTTTCGGTGGAAACGGTTGTCGTCGATGTTGCCATGATCAAAGCCTTTCGATCTTGCCGACCGCCTCGTCCAGAATGCGGGCGACCTCCAATTGCGTCTCGCGCGTGGTCGTTTCGCGCGACAGACAGTCGTGCAGGGCCTGCTTCAGGTTGTGCATGGCGCGACGCACCGGGGCTGCATCGGTTCTTTCGCTGACTTTTGCAAGCGCCGTCAGCCGCCCCATCGCGGTCGCGACCTCGTCGGCCCGCTCTGCGAGATGTGTCCGGCCGGCTTCGGTGATGGTCATCACCTTGCGCGGCCCGTCGCTCTCATGTTCTTCCGCCAGCCCCATGTCGAGAAGCAGCGTCATGGTCGGATAGACGACGCCGGGCGAAGGGGCATAGGCACCGCCCGACAGGCTCTCGATCTCGCGGATCAGGTCATAGCCATGACGAGGCTGGTCCTCGACCAGCTTCAAGAGAACGAGGCGCAGCTCGCCGCCGTCGAACATACGGCGGCGTTCGCCACGCCCTCTGGGGCCGCCGAAAGGCCCGCCCTGGGGGCCGCCATGGCGCATAGCATGCATCGCCTGGCGAAAGGCGTGGAAGGGATTGCCGCATTCGCCGCGGCCGCTCTGGGAATGTCTCATGATCATCTCTCGTTCTGTTTGAATTGCATCTAAGATATATCTTAGATCGGGCGATGCAAGGCCCGGCCGTAAAAATCTCTCCGGGGTCATGCTGGTCCGGCTTGTGCGCGAGGACTAAGATCGCAAGAGGAATCGCTGAGGAGGGCGTCGATGAGCGAGAAGCGGCACGAATACCAAGTCACGGTCACCTGGCAGGGTAATGCCGGTACAGGAACCTCCGGCTACCGCGACTATGGACGTGATCATCTGCTCTCGGCGGAAGGCAAGCCGGATATTCTCGGCTCCGCCGATCCGGCCTTTCGCGGCGATCCCAAGCGCTGGAACCCGGAAGATCTCTTTCTCGCCTCGCTGTCGGCCTGCCACAAGCTTTGGTATCTGCACTTCTGCGCCGTCTCCGGCGTCATTGTCATTGCTTATGAAGACCATGCCGAAGGTGTCATGGAAATGGATGCCAATGGTACGGGGCGCTTTACGGATGTCGTGCTCAGACCCGTCGTCACCATCAAGCGTGGCACCTTCCCGGAGCTCGCGCTGGACCTTCATGGCGACGCGCACGAGAAGTGTTTCATTGCCAACTCGGTGAATTTCCCTGTGCGCTGCGAGGCGAAGATCGTCGAGGCGTGAAAGGTGAGGGCGGGGCAGGTATTGCCCGACGGAAGCTCTCCCGTCGAACACCTATATCGTCATGCAACGGGAAGACCTGCGAGGAGACCTGATGGTACAATTGCAGACGGCGAACCTGACGCTCGCTCCTTGTCGCTCGAGTGACGCTGCCGATTTCATCGCGCTGGAACGCGACCCGGACGTGATGCGCTTTCTGAACGGCGGCGCGGTCGATCACCAGAAGATTGTCCCGGAGCAAGCGGCGTTCCTGATGCCGAGAGGCACGGAACCCTATGTGTGGACTGCACGCAGGACGACCGATGGCGCGTTTGTCGGATGGTTCTGTCTGTTTCCGGAAACGGAGATGATCGCCGAGATCGGCTATCGCCTGCGCCGAGCGTGCTGGGGCCAGGGACTGGCGCCGGAAGGCGCCTCGGCGCTTGTCACATGGGGCTTCACCAGCGGTGGCTACGAAAGGATCGTGGCAACCACGATGGCCGTGAACCAGGGGTCGCGACGGGTGATGGAAAAAATCGGCATGAAACACACGCGTACGGAGTTTGCCGGTTTTCCCGATCCCATCCCGGGTTCCGAACACGGGGATGTCTGGTACGAGCTGACGCGCAGCGAATTTCTGGCGCGCTGAGATTCAGGCTCCCATCAGATACCTGCCGGCAGGAACGAAATTCCTGCCGGAGACCATTTGGTCCTTTCTGCCGGTCGTGCGCCCCGTCTGTCTTACTGGAACGCCGTCTCGAAGAAGCTTCTGAGCTTGCGCGAATGCAGCTTCTCTGTCGGCATGGCGCCGAGCTTTTCCAGTGCCCGGATGCCGATCTGCAGATGCTGGCTGACCTGGGTCTTGTAGAAGGCCGTCGCCATGCCCGGCAGCTTCAGTTCGCCATGCAGCGGCTTGTCGGAAACGCAGAGGAGCGTGCCATAGGGCACGCGGAAGCGGAAGCCGTTGGCGGCGATGGTCGCCGATTCCATGTCGAGCGCAATCGCCCGCGCCTGGGAAAGCCGCTTCACGGGGCCGCGCTGGTCGCGCAGTTCCCAGTTGCGGTTGTCGATGGTGGCGACCGTGCCCGTGCGCATGATGCGCTTCAGCTCGAAGCCCTCATAGCCGGTGATCTCCTCGACGGCATCTTCCAGCGCCAGCTGCACTTCCGACAGAGCGGGGATCGGCACCCAGACCGGCAGGTCGTCGTCGAGCACGTGGTCCTCGCGCATATAGGCATGCGCCAGCACGTAGTCGCCGAGCCGCTGGCTGTTGCGAAGTCCGGCGCAATGGCCGAGCATCAGCCAGGCATGCGGTCGGAGCACCGCGATATGGTCGGTGATTGTCTTGGCATTGGAAGGACCGACGCCGATATTGACGACAGTGATGCCGCCGTGCCCCTTCTTTTTCAGATGATAGGCCGGCATCTGCGGCAGGCGTCCAAGGGCGACACCTTCGATCGGTTCGGAGTGGCCCGAAGGGGTGAGAATGTTGCCCGGCTCGACGAAGGCCGTGTAGTCGCTGTTTCCGTCCGCCATCAGCTTGCGGGCATAGGCGCAGAACTCGTCCACATAGAATTGGTAGTTCGTGAACAGCACGAAGTTCTGGAAATGCGATGCGCTCGTCGCGGTATAATGCGACAGGCGCGCTAGCGAATAATCGATGCGCTGTGCCGTAAACGGGGCCAGCGGATGCGGTTCGCCGGGCAAGGGCTCGTATTCGCCATTGGCGATCTCGTCATCGGTAACAGTGAGATCAGGCGTATCGAAGATGTCGCGCAGCTGCATGTCGACGAGGCCGCCGGCAGACGCCTCGACGTGGGCGCCTTCCGCAAAGGCAAAATGCAGCGGAATGGGGGTTGCTGATTCAGACACCGTAATCGGCACCTGATGATTGCGCATCAGAAGCGCCAGCTGTTCCTTCAGATAATGCCGGAAGAGCTGCGGCCGTGTGATCGTCGTGGTGTAGATGCCGGGCGAGGTAACGTGTCCGTAGGAGAGACGGCTGTCGACATGGCCGAAGCTCGTCGTCTCTATGCTGACCTGAGGGTAGAAGGCGCGATATCGACCCTCGATCGGACCGCCCTTGGCCAGAGACGAAAAGGCCTCGATCAGGAAATTGGTATTGCGCTCGTAAAGCGCCGTCAGCGCGTCGACGGCCGCCGTCGCATCTGTGAAGACCTGAGGCGCAAAGGGCTCGGGGCTGATGGAGTTCTGGGGTGCTGGGGACAGGATTCGTGTGTTCATGGCGCATTATAGGAGACGAAATCTGACAAGCAAACGACGTCATGGGGGATGCGTCAAGATTTCTTCGGAGCCGCTTGCGCGCCCGGCTTCTATCAAAAGGTCGGGCGGCAGCTGTTGAGGCCGGTCGGCGCGCAGCTTGCGACGAGACCCGAAGAAAGATGCCGCACGGTGGGCTGAGTGTTGACGACGAGCTGCGCGAACATGAAGGCGAAAAGCGCCATGCTCAAAGAGATGATGGTGAGACGCCGTGCCAGCTTGGCCATGTCCTTGCTCCTTTCCGATCTGTTGAGACCGGTATAGCGGAGCGGGTCTGAATGCTGGCTGAGATGTGGGTTCATCTGGCATTCAGAAGGGTTAACTGAAATGCGGGGTGTCTGGAAATGCCTCTTCCCTCTCTCCGGCTTCTGGACATAATGGAAACCGGCGGGCACCGTCCCGTCCTGCTCTCCTTACCGAATGGCCTCGCCTTTGGTGCACCGTCGCCATGCGCCCCGCCGTCCGGCAACAGGGTTTCACCCATGACAGAAACACACGACGTCGCCCTCCGGTTTGGGCGCATTGCCGCGACCTTGCCCGTCAAGGACATGGAGCGGGCCCAAGCCTTCTATGTCGATCTGCTTGGATTTCGAAAGGTCTTCGAGAACGGTAGCCCCGTCGGCTTCATGATCCTGCAGCGCGACGACGCCGAACTGCATCTCACGCTTCAAAAGAACCACAAGGCCGCTGACTTCAACATCGCCCACATGATGGTCGAGAATATCGACCATCTGCATGACCTCGTGCAGCAACGAGGTCTAAGGGTGGTGAAGCGTCTTCAGGACAAGGATTACGGCCTGCGGGCCTTCGTCTTCGAAGATCCCGATGGCAATCGCATCGATGTGGGCCAGCCCCTGTGATCAATCCTTGAATGCAGAAGGGGCGCCGGTTGTAGCCGGCGCCCCTTTGCTATTTTCGAATGTCGATCGCTTCAGAGACGTGTCCAGGTCTGCGTCTTGCAGAGCACGGCCATGACGCACCCCTTCATCTTCAGCGAATTGCCGGAGACGGAGCCGGAGCCCGCATAGGTCTTGTCGGTTTCCGGATCGGTGATCTCGCCCTTGTAGCTGTCGCCGCTGCCGGACATCTTGCCGATCTGCTTGCCATTGTGCTTGCCGCTCTTCAGCGTCACGCAATAGGCGCCGCCGCACGGTGCGATCTGGGCCGTGGCGCCGGATGCCGTTTTCCAGTTGCCTTCGATGGGCTCGGCGGCCTGGGCTGTGAAGGCCGAAAGCGCAAGGGCTGCCGCAATGATGATGGAACGCATGGTCTGATCTCTCCTCCCGAGATGATGGTCCTCTCCCGTGGTCGGAGACGGTCCTCTCCGCAGCCGCCCAACGGTTAAGAATTATCTTACGCACACGTAAAGGTAAAAGCAATCCGCCGCGAAATGCGAGCGGTGGAAAGCCTCAGATCGCAGCAAATCCTGCACTTTTGCGAAATGCCTTCGGGAAACATAGTGAAAAATCGGTTGATTTGTCAGCGTGAAGCTTTCGTAAATTTTGAGCGGAAATCCTTGGGTTGCAGGGGAAGCGATGCTTAACGGAATCCGAAGTTTACGAAGCTTTTGTACTTTGTTTTCAGCAAATTAAGGATGCATTTTAAGCGAGTTTTGAAGACCGTTTGGCATAGTGAACCCATCAAACGAGCAGGGAAAAACCCCGCCAAACCCGACCGATACGAGAATGAACGGACAAAGATCCGGCGCCGTTTCGGAAGGGCCCGCAAGGGAAAACAGGGACCACCGAGAAACTAGGCAAACAGGGACAAAACCAATGGCACGCTTTGAAATGCACAATTCCGAAAATGCCACGATGGGTGGCGAAACCCGGGCTGATGTCTTCCGCGACATGGGTCTGATGTATGCAACCGGCCGCGGTTGCCCTGTTGACCTGGTGTCGGCACACAAGTGGCTGAACATCGCCGCGATCAAGGGCTGCGACCGCGCTGCCGAGCTGCGCGCCGATCTCGCCCAGACGATGAGCAAGATCCAGCTCGCCGAGGCGCTTCGTGCCGCCCGCGAATGGATGACCATGCACTGACGAATTCCGGCCGCGACCGCGGCAGGAGAATGACAAGAATAACCCTGAGTGGGGAACGTGGCGGGGACCTTTGGACGGGGCCAGGGCCAACACTTTTCAAAGACCGCGACCGGCAGGAACAAGGCCGGCGCGGTCTTTTTCATTGTGGCGAGGTCAGTTGAGCGCCTTCAAGACCTTCGGCAGTGCCGCTTCGAAAAGGTCGAGATCTTTAGGCTGGCCTGCCGAGACCCGGATGCAACGGTTGAGCGGAGCGACGCCGGGCATGCGGATGAATACACCGTGCTCCATTAGGCCGTCGACGATGGCCCGGGCATAGACCCCGTCGCGGCCGCAATCGATCGCGACGAAATTGGTGGCAGAGGGCAGGGGGCGAAGACCGTTCGCGGTCGCAATGCTGGCGATCCTGTCCCGTGCCGCCTTGATCCGCCCGACAACGTCGTTGAGATAGCCCTGGTCTGCGAGCGCCGCGAGTGCCGCCTCGGTCGACAGCCGCGGCATGCCGAAATGGTTGCGGATCTTGTCGAAGGCAGAGACGGTGCCCGGCGTGCCGATGCCATAGCCGACGCGGGCACCCGCCAGGCCATAGGCCTTGGAAAAGGTGCGCGTGCGGATCAAGTTCGGCAGGTCGATCAGCGCGTCGGCTGCCGGGATCGAACCTTCGGGTGCCGTCTCGCTATAGGCTTCATCGAGAATGAGAAGCGTGGTCGAAGGCAGGGCACGGGCGAACGCGACGATGCTGTCTGAATCCCACCAACTTCCCATCGGATTGTCGGGGTTTGCGAAATAGACGAGCGGCGCATCTTCTTGCTTCACCAATGCGAGCAACGCGTCGAGATCCTCCCGGTCATCCCGGTAGGGAGCCGTGACCAGACGCCCGCCAAACCCGTTTACATGAAAATTGAAGGTCGGATAGGCACCGAGCGATGTGACGACAGGCATGCCGGGCTCGATCACCAGCCGGACGATCAGCCCGAGCAGGTCGTCGATGCCTTCGCCGATCACGAAGTTCTCAGGCTTCAGTCCGAGATGCGCGGCGAGCGCCACCTTGAGGGCATGGTTTTCCGGATCATTGTATTTCCAGATCTCGCCTGACTTCTCGGCGATTCTCGCGAGCACGGAAGGTGCCGGACCGAAGCCGCTTTCGTTTGCGCCGATGCGGGCGCGAACCGCAAGGCCCCGTTGCCGTTCAATGGCTTCGGGACCGACAAAGGGCACGGTTGCGGGGAGCGAGGCGGAGAGGGGCGTGAAGCGTGAAAAGGCGGTCATTGCGAAGCGGCATCCGGAGGTCGAGGGCGATCCGCTCACCATAAGTGCCGCCGCAGCCGAAGCAAGCCGGATCGGCGGCGATCAGACCTCATCTGCCGGCAGAGATTTTCTCAGCGACCGAGGCGCGCACCGTTGCCGTTCTGGAAAGGCTTGAGCGGTGTATTGACGGCGTCGCCAAGCATGAAGTCGGCGCGGACAATCCGGTGCAACATGTGCTCGGAGATCGGTGCAATGAACTTCACGCCGACCCTGTTGCCGTTGCGATAGGCCTCGGCGCATCCGATTCTGTCGGCAAGGCCGACGATCTGCAGATAATAATGAGAGGAGAGGCCAATCGCGGTCGTGAGTTCGATCGCTGCGCCGCCTTGCGAAATGTCGACCACTTCGCAGCTGCGGATCGTGATGCCGGTGAGGCCGGGGCGAACCGACATCACCTTGGCCGGCCGGCGGACATAGAAGCGCTCCCATTTGCGCTCGTACATTTCCGAGTGTACCCCAGCCAGATGCGTCGCATTTTCCATCGCCATGACCGGCTCCCCAAACTCTTCTGTCTCACACTGTGAGCACTAATATTTGCAGTAGCATCAATAAGATCGCTCAAATTTTACCAATACTGAATATTCGGTTTCAACGGACGTCCCGGCAAGCGCAGGCCGCGCTGGCGCCCGCAAGAGGGCGCAAGCGGTGATCAGTCGGCGCGAGATGTCAGTGACTTGTTTCGAAGGAAAGCCTGACGACACGGTGCAGGAATTCGGGGTCGATCAACATGTTGAAGCCGACCGTGACCTTTTCGGCTTCGCGGCGGATCAGCGTGCAGCCGATGTCATCGTGAATGCCGAGGATCTCCAGAAAGAAGTTCGGCGGCACCTGGACATGCGGCGAGACGTCGAGATCGGCGCCATAGAGCGAAATCGTCCGGATGAGGCAGCGCTGCGACCGTGCCATGCTGAGATGATGGCCGACAAACACGATCTTGCCGGGGCGATCGATCTTGAATTTCTCGAAGATCTGATCCCGAGGGATGTCCGATTTTGCGTCCGGTATCCTCTGCAAGGGCATGTTACCCTCCCACGGTGTCAAGTTAGAATGACATGCTAGCCGATGTCCGTTACCAGATCCTGCATGCAAACCGTAAAATCCAGACGAGCTTTCAAATTGGCAAGATTTGCCAGCCACTTCGTCGGTTGGCTGTTTGTGCCGTTTTTGGTCGGGAATGCCTTAGGTAGCAATCAGCGAGGATGTGCACGCCGTTTACAATGGGCGGTTTCGACCGGCGAGCCCCAGGCCAACTTGACCGCAAACCGCCACAAAGCTAGGCCTTGCTGCATCGCATCGTGGCCGGTCTTCAGGCAGCGATTCTGATTTGGACGGCATGCGGCAGGGAGTGCATCACGTGGCGGAGCGACTGGTGATTATCGGGGCGGGGCAGGCGGGTTTCGCTCTGGCCGCAAAGCTGAGGGCGCTGAAGGACGAGCGGCCGATCACCCTTGTCGGCAACGAGCCGGTCCTGCCCTATCAGCGGCCTCCGCTTTCCAAGAAGTATCTGCTCGGCGACATGGACTTCGATCGACTGCTGTTCCGGCCCGAAGCCTGGTATGGCGAGAACGGGGTCGAGATCCACCTGTCGACGCCGGTCGAAGCGATCAATCGTGACAAGCGCGTGGTCAAGCTTTTCGACGGCAGCGAGATCCCTTATGAGACCCTCGCCATCGCCACCGGGGCGACGCCGCGCCGTCTGCCGGCCGCGATCGGCGGTAATCTAGAGGGCGTCTATACGATGCGCGACAAGGCCGATGCCGATCGTCTGGCCGACGAGATGAAACCGGGCCATCGGCTTCTCATTATCGGCGGCGGTTATATCGGTCTTGAGGCAGCAGCCGTCGCCCGCAAGCTGGGTCTCGACGTCACGCTGATCGAAATGGCCGACCGCATTCTGTCTCGCGTTGCCGCTTCCGATACGGCGGATGCGATCCGCACGATCCACGAAACCGAGGGCGTGCACATCCACGAAAAGACGGGTCTGACCCGTTTGATCGGCGATGAGGGCAGAGTGAAGGCCGCCGAGCTCTCGGACGGCCGCGTCATCAACGTCGACCTCGTCATCGTCGGGATCGGTGTGACCCCAAACGATCGTCTGGCGGGTGATGCCGGTCTTGAGGTTCAGAACGGCATCGCCGTCGACAGTTTTGGCCGCACGAGCGACCCTGCCATCTTCGCCATGGGCGACTGCGCCGTTCAGGCATGGAACGGGGAGCAGGTACGGCTCGAATCCGTACAGAATGCGGTGGATCAGGCCGAAGCCGTCGCAGCCGTGATCGCGGGTGGATCCGAGCCCTATCGCCCGAAGCCCTGGTTCTGGTCGGACCAGTATGATGTCAAACTGCAGATCGCCGGCTTCAATCTGGGCTATGACCAGACAGTGCTTCGCCCCGGTACCCGCGAGGGAAGCCTCTCGATCTGGTATTTCCGCAAGGGTGTCTTCATTGCCGTGGATGCGATCAACGATGCCAAGGCCTATGTGACCGGCAAGAAGCTCCTGGAACTCGCTCGGCCGGTCGATCCTGTCTCGATTGCCGATCCCGCGCTCGACCTGAAGAGCCTTATGGTCTGAGGCCATGAGCCCGCCTTTGGGGCAGGGCAGGGAATGACACAATATAAAGAGCAAGGGCCGGACAAAGCCGGCCCTTTTGCAACTTACATTACAATATGACTCACCACGCCGCCGCCCGCTCCAGGATCGGAACGCACATGTCGAGATCATGCGAAGCCAGATGGGCGTAACGCATGGTCATGGTGAGCGTCTGGTGGCCAAGCCACATCTGAACGCGACGGATATCGATCCCGCCCTGAACCAGACGGGATGCGCAGGTATGGCGCAGCACGTGCGGCACCACGTCCTTGTCGTCGGCAAAGCCCACCGCATCCTTGGCGTTGTGCCAGGCGATGCGGAAGCGCTGCTGGTCGATCTCGGCAAACGGGCCCGAATATCGACGATCCGACGATTCAATGGCAGCCAGCGCGCGCTGGGTGAGCGGAACCGAGCGCGAGCGTCCCGATTTTGTCACCCAGAAGGTCACGCGGTCTTTATGTATGTCACCCCAGCGCAGGTTCAGACCCTCGCTCAGGCGGGCGCCGGTATCGACCAGGAAGAGGCAGAACCGGTAATAGAGTTCGGAATGCGCCCGGATTTCGGAAAACAGCAGGTCCTCTTCATCCCTGTCGAGGAAGCGAATGCGACCCGCTTTCTCTTTCTGGCGCTTGAATTCAGGCAGACTGTGAACGTCTCCCATCTTGTTCGCCTTTCGCAGCAGTTTGCTTAAGGCCGCCATCTTTCTGTTGATGGTGGCATTGCTATTACCGCGTTTGCGCAATTTGCCGATCAATTGGTCGAGCATCTCGTCTGAAAAAGCCGAAAAGCTCGGAAAATCAAGGAGATCGTGAAGCTCTCCAATAAAATTGGTTACGTTATATTTGTGGCTGCCATTCATCCACAACAGGTCGCCATATTTGCCGAACAGTTCGCGCAAATTGGTTTCGCGCACCTCGTGCAGGATCGTTCCCTGTCTGTATTGATAATGTACCGAATAATCGGGCACGCCCACAAAGACGTCAAAACCCTTACCGGCCGGCATTTCCACCTGCATGTATCCCCCAAATTTCCCTTTGGCGAGCACGCGAACGGGCTCACCGCCCGTCCCCACAGGCGTAGATATCGTTATAACTTATAAAAAGTATAGTGCAGAACAGCACAAACTTTCGTGTTAAGCCCCTATCGGACTGTCTGAATGGATCGTTCGCGCTCCTTTCTGTTCTGACGAAGAGCCTGACTGATCCTGCCCAAGCCCTTGGCAGAACGCGTATTCAAGCTCATTCCGGAATGCGCGAAGGGTCCGGCTCGTGATGAAGCCGGACCCAACGCATTTTTTCGCTAATCGCTGTGGATTAGAACGAGCGGGTCAGGCGGACGAAGCCGTCCCAGTTGCCGTCAGCAGCGCCGTCGCGATCGAGGTAACGAACGTCAGCCGAAGCTTTCAGGCCGGAAGCGAGAGCGTATTCAACGAGCAGGTCTGCGCCCCACTGGTCAGCATTCGTGAAGCCAACGCTATCCCAGTAAACAACCTGCGGGGTGATCGACAGCTTGTCGGTTGCCTTGAAGGTGTAGGCAGCGCCAACAGTCCACTCGGAAGTGAAGTTGTAACCAACCGACTGACCAGACGCCCAAGCGGCGGCCAAAGCGAAGGTGCCAGGACCAACGTCAGCGGCGACCACGCCGGCGATCGCGCCTTCTTCCGAGCCAAAGTCATAAACGCCGTTCACGGTGACAGTGGCCACGCCGAGCGAAGCGGAACCAACGGCTTCCAGACCAACTTCGTTGCCAGCAAACTGGTCGGAGAGGTCGTCCACGCCGAGCCCGACCGTGAAGGCATCAGCCGAGTAGGTGTAGGAAACGGTGTTGAACTTGGCATTGCCGAAGAAGTCGTCAGACTCACCAGCCAGACCCCAGTCGTCAGCCCAGGTCAGCGAACGACCAACCTTGAAGCCGCCAACAGTAATGTAGGCCTGATCGAGCGTGATGTTAGCGCCTGTGGTCGTTGCGCCCTGGCTATCAGCCTGAATGCGGACGTAGGAACCGATCGTTCCGATTTCCGAGTCGTTCTTGGCGTCGAATGCCAGGCGAGCACGGACTGCGCTATCCCAGGTGTCGTTCGACGGGGTGCCGTAAGGAGCGTTGTTCTCGTTAGCCGAGAGAGTAACGCGGACTTCACCCGAGATCTTGAGGCAGGTTTCGGTGCCGGGGATGTAGAAGTAGCCGGTGCCGAAAGCGTCGCAAACG
>NZ_LJIB01000013.1:0-18320 GCF_001295785.1 Rhizobium sp. AAP116 | reverse complement strand
ACAACGTCACGGTTGAAGTCGAGCTGATCGTTCCGATCGCGATGGAAGAAAAGCTGCGCTTCGCGATCCGCGAAGGCGGCCGTACCGTCGGCGCCGGCATCGTCGCTTCGATCATCGAGTAATCGCTGATCTGATCGACAAGATCAAAGGGCCTCGCTGGAAACAGCGGGGCCTTTTTTGTTTGGGCAGCATCACGTTTGTGACGGATCTGCAGCGCGAAGAGGTCCGCGCCTACCGCCACCAGAAGCGGCTGGCGGGGTGCTGGCGGCTTGGGATTGACGTCACCTGGTTCCGGAGGGGCGCAGCCATCTATCCGATGTTCGCGAAAATCCGAGATCGCTATCGCGCACGTGGCTATGACGTAGCTGGTCTGGAGTGATGTGTCGGCCTCAAGCCCGCTGCAGCAACTGATCTTCGGCAAGCCGCAGGAGATCCGTCACCAGGTAGCCGTTGATTGTTAGTCCCGTCAGATCGCATTCGGCAATCGACGTGCCAGCGAGGCTGGCGAATCGGATGGTGCTGCCGTTCAGGTCGACATGGGTGAGGCTTGCCGCATGCATCACAACATTTTCCATGACCGCGGCATTCATCGCCACATTGCGGATCACCATCTGCTCGGCATTGGCATCGGTGATCAGGCTCCGGCCGAGGTCCACATTGCTGAACACCGCTTCCTTGAGCGATACGTCGCTGAAGCGGGCTTCCGACAGGTCGGCATCGTCGAACTCGGAACCGGGCAGGGCGGCATTGCTGATACGGATCATGGCTGTCCTCCGCGAGGGCTCAAGGCCAAGTATCAGCCAAAGCCGAGAACATGGCAAGCGGGCGCCTGGCGCCTCTCCTCGGCCCGTAACGTCAGGCAACTCCTGACATTTTCTCTGCATGGCTTCCATGCGCGCTTGCTACTTCGCGTCTGATTCCCGCTCGGTTACTTCTGAAACCATGCTGATTCGCCCAGGTCTGCCGTTGGCTGCGCCCCACATACCGGACGAACTGCCGATGGCCCGCTCACCTCTTGCTACCTGGTTGCTGATTGCGCTGCCCCCCTGGCCTTGGGCGGCTGCGGCCGAGGAAGGCGCCTTTGTGTGGAATGCCACGGGCTCTGCCGACGATCTTGGTATCCGCACCGGTGTCGTCCTCGATATGCCCGGGCGCCCTCGGCTCGGCGCCGAATCGAACCTGCGTCGTGCCACCGCCACCAATTCGGGCACGACTCATCCGCCCATGCGCCTCTGGGGTGAGGTTGATCTGCGCAAGACTGCGCCAAACCCCGCCTCTGTCGGCCTCACGGTCGATCTCGTGAGCGGTGCAGCCCGCGCAGCACTCCGCCAACACCGCGCCCTCGTGGACGAGGGCCCAGCGACGCTCTCGCACGACCGCGCACTGGAGGCGGGACGCCGCCATGATGGCGAAGCGGTGTTTGTCGCGCGCCAGAATCTCCGGCTTTTCCTCGGCGGGATAGATACCATCGTGACCGGCGGTGTGGTGATGGACAGTGCCGCGCCATTTCATGCCGAACTGGCTTTCGAGAAACGCCTGCGGCCCGGCATCAAGCTGCGCGCAGTGATTTCCGATATTGCGCACGAACCTGCCGCGCGGCTCGATGCGCGGTTTGAGCGGAAGTGGTGAGCGATGCCATTGACCGCTCTGTGAAAAGCAGAAAAAAGACACTTGCCAATCCGGCGCGCCCGCCTTAAAGGGTGCTCCATGCCTCGGACGGAAACGTTCCGGTCCGATGTAAGGCTTAGGGGTATAGCTCAGTTGGTAGAGCGGCGGTCTCCAAAACCGCAGGTCGTCGGTTCAAGCCCGGCTGCCCCTGCCAAGTCGCACGGCGCGCATCATGCTGCGACGAGCATAAGGATCTGGCAAAGCCGAAAGAGTGCTGGAGACGATTTCCTCTTGTGAAAAGGGGAATCGGTCTCTATGTAGGGTTCAAACAGACACGCGGTGCGTGGGGCTGACGAAGGTCGGCTTTACGCGCCGTAAATGCGTGGGCAATAAATGGCATCCAAGGGTAATCCATTCGCGTTTCTGCAGCAGGTTCGCTCCGAGACGTCCAAGGTGACGTGGCCCTCGCGTCGCGAGACCACGATTTCGACGCTCATGGTCCTGGCGATGGTGTTTTTCGCTGCGCTGTTTTTCTTCGGCGCGGACCAGCTGATCAGCTGGTTGCTTGGCCTTGTGCTGAGCGTCGGCAATTAATCGGGCGGAGACGAACATGGCGGCACGTTGGTACATCGTCCACGCGTATTCTAATTTTGAGAAGAAGGTCGCGGAAGACATCGAGAACAAGGCCAAGCAGAAGGGTCTTGATCATCTCTTCGAAAAGATCCTCGTTCCGACCGAAAAGGTCGTCGAGGTTCGTCGCGGCCGCAAGGTGGATAGCGAGCGCAAGTTCTTCCCGGGCTACGTCATGGTGCGGGCAAACCTGACCGACGAAGCCTACCACCTGATCAAGAATACCCCGAAGGTCACGGGTTTCCTCGGTTCCGACAACAAGCCGGTTCCGATCCCGGATTTCGAGGCTGAGCGCATCCTGGGCCAGGTCCAGGAAGGCGTCGAGCGTCCGAAGTCCTCCGTGTCCTTCGAAATCGGCGAACAGGTTCGCGTCTCCGACGGTCCTTTCGCCTCCTTCAACGGGATCGTCCAGGACGTGGACGAAGAGCGCTCGCGCCTCAAGGTCGAGGTCTCGATCTTCGGTCGCGCGACCCCCGTCGAACTCGAATACGGTCAGGTCGAAAAGGTCTGATCGGAGAAGGGGAGGTAACTCCCCGACCCGCGTGGGAGGATGGCGGTCTCTTAAGCCGGACCGTCCAGACGCACCACGCAACCGCAGCCGCCAACCTAAAGTTGGCATAATGGATCGGGAAACCGGTCTGAAATGAAAGGCAGAGAGTAATGGCTAAGAAAGTTGCAGGCCAGCTCAAGCTCCAGGTCAAGGCAGGATCGGCTAACCCGTCCCCGCCGATCGGCCCGGCACTTGGTCAGCGTGGCATTAACATCATGGAATTCTGCAAGGCGTTCAATGCCGCCACGCAGGAAATGGAAAAGGGTATGCCGATCCCGGTCGTCATCACCTATTACCAGGACAAGTCCTTCACCTTCGCAATGAAGCAGCCGCCGGTTACCTACTGGCTGAAGAAGGAAGCAAAGATCACCTCTGGCTCGAAGACTCCGGGCAAGGGTGCGAAGGTCGGTACGATCACCAAGGCGCAGGTCCGCGCAATTGCCGAAGGCAAGATGAAGGATCTTAACGCCGCCGACATCGAAGGCGCAATGCTGATGGTTGAGGGCTCTGCCCGCTCCATGGGCCTGGAAGTGGTAGGTTGATCATGGCCAAGGTAGCAAAGCGTATTCAGAAGATCCGTGAAGGTGTTGACCCGACGAAGCTCGTCGCCCTCACCGACGCCATCTCGATGGTCAAGGAACGTGCCGTCGCCAAGTTCGACGAAACGATCGAAATCGCCATGAACCTCGGCGTCGACCCGCGCCACGCAGACCAGATGGTCCGCGGCGTGGTCAACCTGCCGAACGGTACGGGCCGTGACGTTCGCGTTGCCGTTTTCGCACGTGGCGCCAAGGCTGACGAAGCCAAGGCTGCTGGTGCAGACATCGTCGGCGCCGAAGACCTGCTCGAAATCGTTCAGGGCGGCAAGATCGACTTCGATCGCTGCATCGCGACCCCGGACATGATGCCGCTCGTCGGTCGCCTCGGTAAGGTTCTCGGCCCGCGTGGCATGATGCCGAACCCGAAGGTCGGTACGGTGACAATGGACGTCACGGGCGCCGTCAAGGCTTCCAAGGGCGGTGCCGTCGAGTTCCGCGTCGAGAAGGCTGGTATCATCCATGCCGGCATCGGCAAGGCTTCCTTCGACGCCAAGGCGCTCGAAGAAAACATCAAGGCTTTTGCTGACGCCGTCATCAAGGCAAAGCCGGCTGGCGCCAAGGGCAACTATGTCAAGCGCGTAGCCATCTCCTCGACCATGGGCCCGGGCGTCAAGATCGACCCGTCCACGGTTACGGCCTGATTATCAATTCGGCCGGAGTGTAAACTCCGGCCTGACCAAGTTTCCGGCCTTTCGGGGCCGGAAATGCCTGGTGTCAAAACCAGGCACTCCTGTCCGAGATTGTGGGCGGCCTTAGGGCCTTAATACATGCCTGCATGAGACGGGTGAGATCCGGTATTTAAACGTCTGATGACGTCTTGAAGTTCGGTTCGAGCCTTATTCGCCTTTTGGCTGGAAACATTTTCCAACCGGAGGGGACAGGATCCTCAAGCGTCGCTTGGGATCTGATACATGGATCCCTTGAGGCAAAGGCAAACCCGGTGGGGCCTGCAGGATTGCGGTCCCATCAACTGGAGACAGACAGTGGAAAGAGCGGAAAAACGCGAATTCGTCACAGAACTGAACGAAGTCTTCAAGGCTTCCGGTTCGGTTGTTGTGGCCCACTATGCTGGTGTCACGGTTGCGCAGATGAACGACTTCCGTTCGAAGATGCGCGCTGCTGGCGGCACCGTCAAAGTCGCGAAGAACCGCCTGGCCAAGATCGCTCTTCAGGGCACGGAAGCCGAAGGGATCACCGATCTCTTCAAGGGCCAGACGCTGATTGCATTCAGCGCTGATCCGATTGTGGCTCCGAAGGTCGTCATGGATTTCGCCAAGACCAACGACAAGATCGTTGTACTGGGCGGCGCCATGGGAACAACCACCTTGTCCGCAGATGCAGTCAAGTCGCTTGCGACCCTGCCTTCGCTGGACGAACTGCGTGCAAAGCTGGTCGGCATGATTCAGACCCCGGCTACCCGCATCGCAGGTGTTGTGGCAGCACCGGCAGCTCAGCTTGCTCGCGTGTTTGCGGCCTATGCAAAGAAGGACGAAGCCGCGTAAGGCGGTTTTTCGCTGTTCATACCCTAACCCGTTCGCTTCGAACCGAACATCTATTAAGGAACTAGTATCATGGCTGATCTCGCAAAGATCGTTGAAGACCTCTCCTCTCTGACCGTTCTGGAAGCTGCTGAGCTTTCCAAGCTGCTCGAAGAAAAGTGGGGCGTATCTGCTGCTGCACCGGTAGCCGTTGCTGCTGCTGGCGGCGCTGCTGCTGCTGTTGTTGAAGAAGAAAAGACCGAATTCGACGTCATCCTGACGGATGCCGGCGCCAACAAGATCAACGTCATCAAGGAAGTCCGCGCCATCACCGGCCTGGGCCTCAAGGAAGCCAAGGATCTCGTCGAAGGCGCTCCGAAGGCTGTCAAGGAAGCCGTTTCGAAGGCTGAAGCTGCTGACCTCAAGAAGAAGCTTGAAGAAGCCGGCGCTAAGGTCGACGTCAAGTAATATCGGAATGCGGCGGGGGAAGTTTCTTCTCCCGCCCGTTTCCTCCGAACATATTACCCAGGAACCGTATGAAAACGGTTCCTGGGTAATGGGTTCTCAAGAGGATGGTCTTGACCCGCGCGCCCGGCAAACCGGCCGGCCGTCCGGATCTCGAGACGAGATTGAGCGATCCATTTTTTGACGGAGCCGCCTGGCCAGCGGTCACCGTCTGTTGCAGGCCCGGGTGCAAACTGACAAGGAGCGACGATGGCTCAGACCCTTACCTTTAACGGTCGCAGGCGCGTACGCAAGTTTTTCGGAAAAATTCCAGAAGTCGCAGAAATGCCGAACCTCATTGAGGTTCAGAAGGCATCTTATGACCAGTTCCTCATGGTTGACGAGCCCAAGGGTGGCCGTCCCGACGAGGGGCTGAATGCCGTTTTCAAGTCCGTATTCCCGATCACCGATTTCTCCGGTGCATCGATGCTGGAGTTCGTCTCCTACGAATTCGAGCCGCCGAAGTTCGACGTCGACGAATGCCGTCAGCGCGACCTGACCTATGCTGCACCGCTGAAGGTCACGCTTCGCCTGATCGTGTTCGATATTGACGAGGATACGGGCGCACGCTCGATCAAGGACATCAAGGAACAGTCCGTCTACATGGGCGACATGCCCCTGATGACCAACAACGGTACCTTCATCGTCAACGGTACCGAGCGCGTCATCGTCTCCCAGATGCACCGTTCGCCGGGCGTCTTCTTCGACCATGACAAGGGCAAGTCCCACTCCTCGGGCAAGCTTCTTTTTGCTGCCCGCGTCATCCCCTATCGTGGTTCCTGGCTCGACATCGAATTCGATGCCAAGGACATCGTCCACGCCCGTATCGACCGTCGCCGCAAGATCCCCGTGACCTCGCTGCTGATGGCGCTTGGCATGGACGGCGAAGAAATCCTGTCGACTTTCTACTCGAAGTCCGTCTACGAGCGTGATGGCAAGGGCTGGCGTTTCCCGTTCAACCCTGAGACCCTCAAGGGTGCGAAGGCGCTTTCCGACCTCGTCGACGCCGACAGCGGCGAAGTCGTCGTCGAAGGCGGCAAGAAGCTCACCCCGCGTCTTCTGCGTCAGTTGACCGACAAGGGCCTGAAGTTCCTGAAGGCATCTGACGAAGACCTGTTCGGCAACTACCTTGCTGAAGATCTGGTCAACATGTCGACCGGTGAAATCTACATGGAAGCCGGCGCGGAGATCGACGAGAAGACGCTCCCGCAGATTCTCGATTCTGGCTTCGAAGAGATCCCGGTTCTCGGCATCGACCACATCAATGTCGGCGCCTACATCCGCAACACGCTTGCAGCCGACAAGAACGAGAACCGTCAGGACGCTCTGTTCGACATCTACCGCGTCATGCGTCCGGGTGAGCCGCCGACCATGGACTCGGCCGAGGCCATGTTCCAGTCGCTGTTCTTCGACGCCGAGCGTTATGACCTGTCGGCCGTTGGTCGCGTCAAGATGAACATGCGTCTCGACCTCGATTGCCCGGATACCGTCCGCGTTCTGCGCAAGGACGACATCCTGGCGGTAGTCCGGATGCTGGTCGAACTGCGCGACGGCAAGGGCGAGATCGACGATATCGACAACCTCGGCAACCGTCGCGTTCGCTCCGTTGGCGAACTGATGGAAAACCAGTACCGTCTTGGCCTGCTCCGCATGGAGCGCGCGATCAAGGAACGCATGTCGTCGATCGAAATCGACACCGTCATGCCGCAGGACCTGATCAACGCCAAGCCGGCTGCTGCAGCCGTCCGCGAATTCTTCGGCTCTTCGCAGCTGTCGCAGTTCATGGACCAGGTAAACCCGCTTTCGGAAATCACCCACAAGCGTCGTCTTTCGGCTCTTGGACCGGGCGGTCTGACCCGCGAGCGTGCTGGCTTCGAAGTCCGCGACGTTCACCCGACCCACTACGGCCGTATTTGCCCGATCGAGACGCCGGAAGGCCCGAACATCGGTCTGATCAACTCGCTCGCCACCTTCGCACGGGTCAACAAGTACGGCTTCATCGAAAGCCCGTACCGCAAGATCATCGACGGCAAGGTGACGATGGACGTCGTCTATCTCTCGGCAATGGAAGAAGCCAAGTACTACGTGGCCCAGGCCAACTCCGAGCTGACGGCCGATGGCCAGTTCGTCGAAGAGTTCGTCGTTTGCCGTCACGCTGGCGAAGTTATGCTGTCCCCGCGCGACACCATCAACCTGATGGACGTCTCGCCGAAGCAGCTGGTGTCAGTAGCGGCCGCTCTCATTCCGTTCCTCGAAAACGACGACGCCAACCGCGCTCTCATGGGCTCGAACATGCAGCGTCAGGCCGTGCCGCTTCTGCGTGCCGAAGCCCCGTTCGTCGGAACCGGCATGGAGCCGATCGTTGCCCGTGACTCCGGTGCTGCCATCGGTGCCCGTCGCGGCGGCGTGGTCGACCAGGTCGATGCAACGCGTATCGTTATCCGCGCCACGGAAGATCTCGATCCGTCCAAGTCCGGCGTCGATATCTACCGTCTGCAGAAGTTCCAGCGTTCGAACCAGAACACCTGCGTCAACCAGCGTCCGCTGGTCACCGTCGGTGACATCCTGAACAAGGGCGATATCATCGCGGACGGTCCGTCGACCGACCTCGGCGATCTGGCACTCGGCCGCAACGCGCTCGTCGCGTTCATGCCCTGGAACGGCTACAACTATGAGGACTCGATCCTCATGTCGGAGCGCATTGTCTCGGAAGACGTCTTCACCTCGATCCACATCGAGGAATTCGAAGTCATGGCCCGCGACACCAAGCTCGGTCCGGAGGAAATCACGCGCGACATTCCGAACGTTTCGGAAGAAGCGCTGAAGAACCTCGACGAAGCCGGTATCGTCTACATCGGTGCGGAAGTTGCTCCTGGCGACATCCTGGTCGGCAAGATCACGCCGAAGGGCGAAAGCCCGATGACGCCGGAAGAAAAGCTTCTGCGCGCCATCTTCGGTGAAAAGGCCTCCGACGTTCGCGACACCTCCATGCGCATGCCGCCCGGCACGTTTGGTACCGTTGTCGAAGTTCGCGTCTTCAATCGCCACGGCGTTGAGAAGGACGAGCGCGCGATGGCCATCGAGCGCGAGGAAATCGAACGCCTCGCCAAGGACCGCGACGACGAGCAGGCGATCCTCGACCGTAACGTTTACGGCCGTCTGATCGACATGCTCCGTGGTCAGGTCTCGATCGCGGGTCCGAAGGGCTTCAAGAAGGGCGTCGAACTCACGAACGCCGTCGTCTCCGAATATCCCCGCTCGCAGTGGTGGATGTTTGCAGTCGAAGACGAAAAGGTGCAGGGCGAACTCGAAGCGCTCCGCGGCCAGTACGACGAATCCAAGTCGCGCCTTGAACAGCGCTTCATGGACAAGGTCGAAAAGGTCCAGCGCGGCGACGAAATGCCCCCGGGCGTCATGAAGATGGTCAAGGTCTTTGTCGCTGTGAAGCGCAAGATCCAGCCAGGCGACAAGATGGCCGGCCGTCACGGCAACAAGGGTGTTGTCTCGCGCATCGTACCGGTCGAGGACATGCCGTTCCTCGAAGATGGCACGCATGTCGACATCGTCTTGAACCCGCTCGGCGTTCCCTCGCGTATGAACGTCGGTCAGATCCTTGAAACCCACCTTGCCTGGGCTTGCGCCGGCATGGGCAAGAAGATCGGTCAGATGCTTGAGGACTATCGCAAGCACCTCGACATCACCGATCTGCGCAAGGAACTGACGGAGATCTACGAGTCGGAAGCGCATGACGAAGTGAAGCACTTCGACGACGACGCACTCGTCAAGCTCGCTGAAGAAGCCAAGCGCGGCGTATCCATCGCCACGCCGGTCTTCGACGGTGCGCATGAAAGCGACGTCTCCGAGATGCTGACGCGTGCAGGTCTCAACCCGTCGGGTCAGTCGACCTTGTACGATGGTCGTACCGGTGAAGCCTTCGACCGTCAGGTCACCGTCGGCTACATGTACATGATCAAGCTGAACCACCTGGTTGACGACAAGATCCACGCTCGCTCGATCGGCCCGTACTCGCTCGTCACCCAGCAGCCGCTCGGTGGTAAGGCGCAGTTCGGCGGTCAGCGCTTCGGGGAAATGGAAGTCTGGGCGCTCGAAGCCTACGGTGCGGCATACACCCTGCAGGAAATGCTGACGGTGAAGTCGGACGACGTGGCCGGCCGTACCAAGGTCTATGAGGCGATCGTCCGTGGCGACGACACCTTCGAGGCTGGTATTCCGGAAAGCTTCAACGTTCTCGTCAAGGAAATGCGCTCTCTCGGCCTTTCCGTCGAACTCGAGAACTCGAAGCTCCTGACGGAAGACGGTCAGCTGCCGGACGCCGCCGAATAACGGTTTGACAAAGGCGTGCGAGGCTTCGGCCGCGCACGCCATTCCCTGATCGCCCCGAAGGCCAATATCGGGACGGGAAGGGGAGTTTCGCCGCATTTCGCGGTTATTGTCATTTCAGGGTCTGGTGCGGCATCCCGGGAATTCGCCGCCACCGCGACCCAATCGAGGGCTTTTTAGCCCCATCAAGGAGACAGGCATGAACCAAGAGGTCATGAACCTTTTCAACCCGACAGTGCCGGCTCAGCACTTCGATTCCATCCGGATCTCGATCGCGAGCCCGGAAAAGATCCTGTCGTGGTCCTACGGCGAGATCAAGAAGCCGGAAACCATCAACTACCGCACGTTCAAGCCCGAGCGTGACGGCCTCTTCTGCGCGCGTATCTTTGGACCGATCAAGGACTACGAATGCCTGTGCGGCAAGTACAAGCGCATGAAGTACAAGGGCATCATCTGCGAAAAGTGCGGCGTCGAAGTTACGCTCTCGCGCGTTCGCCGCGAGCGCATGGGCCACATCGAGCTCGCAGCCCCGGTCGCCCATATCTGGTTCCTGAAGTCGCTGCCGTCGCGCATCTCCACGCTGTTGGACATGACGCTGAAGGATGTCGAGCGCGTTCTCTACTTCGAGAACTACATTGTGACCGAGCCGGGCCTGACCTCGCTCAAGGAAAACCAGCTGCTCTCTGAAGAAGAGTACATGATGGCCGTCGACGAGTTCGGCGAAGACCAGTTCACCGCCATGATCGGCGCTGAAGCCATCTACGAGATGCTGGCCTCGATGAACCTCGAGAAGATCGCTGGCGATCTGCGCGCTGAGCTTGCCGAGACCACCTCGGATCTCAAGCAGAAGAAGCTGATGAAGCGCCTGAAGATCGTCGAGAACTTCATGGAGTCGGGCAACCGTCCGGAATGGATGATCATGAAGGTCGTTCCGGTCATCCCGCCGGACCTGCGCCCGCTTGTCCCGCTCGATGGCGGCCGCTTCGCGACGTCTGACCTGAACGATCTCTATCGTCGCGTCATCAACCGTAACAACCGTCTGAAGCGCCTGATCGAACTGCGCGCTCCGGGCATCATCATCCGCAACGAAAAGCGCATGCTGCAGGAATCTGTAGACGCGCTGTTCGACAACGGCCGCCGTGGCCGCGTCATCACCGGCGCCAACAAGCGTCCGCTGAAGTCGCTGTCCGACATGCTCAAGGGCAAGCAGGGCCGCTTCCGTCAGAACCTGCTCGGCAAGCGCGTCGACTATTCCGGTCGTTCGGTCATCGTAACAGGCCCGGAACTGAAGCTGCACCAGTGCGGCCTGCCGAAGAAGATGGCGCTCGAACTGTTCAAGCCGTTCATCTACGCCCGCCTCGACGCCAAGGGTTACTCCTCGACCGTCAAGCAGGCCAAGAAGCTGGTTGAAAAGGAAAAGCCGGAAGTCTGGGATATCCTCGACGAGGTTATCCGCGAGCATCCGGTTCTCCTGAACCGCGCACCGACGCTGCACCGCCTGGGCATCCAGGCCTTCGAACCGATCCTGGTCGAAGGCAAGGCCATCCAGCTGCACCCGCTCGTCTGCACGGCCTTCAACGCCGACTTCGACGGTGACCAGATGGCCGTTCACGTGCCGCTGTCGCTCGAAGCTCAGCTCGAAGCCCGCGTCCTGATGATGTCGACGAACAACATCCTGCACCCGGCCAACGGTCAGCCGATCATCGTTCCGTCGCAAGACATGGTTCTCGGCCTGTACTATCTGTCGATCCAGAACCAGAACGAGCCGGGCGAAGGCATGGCCTTCTCCGACATGGGCGAACTGCACCACGCTCTTGAGAACAAGGTCGTCACGCTGCACGCCAAGATCCGTGGCCGCTTCAAGACCGTCGACGCCGAGGGCAACCCGGTATCGAAGATCTATGAGACCACGCCTGGCCGCATGATCATCGGCGAACTTCTGCCGAAGAACGTCAACGTGCCCTTCGAGACCTGCAACCAGGAAATGACCAAGAAGAACATCTCCAAGATGATCGACACGGTCTACCGCCATTGCGGCCAGAAGGACACGGTCATCTTCTGCGACCGCATCATGCAGCTCGGCTTCACCCACGCCTGCAAGGCTGGCATTTCGTTCGGCAAGGACGACATGATCATCCCGGAAACCAAGGCGAAGATCGTTGGCGACACCGAAACGCTGGTCAAGGAATACGAGCAGCAGTACAACGACGGCCTGATCACCCAGGGCGAGAAGTACAACAAGGTCGTTGACGCCTGGGGCAAGGCCACTGAAAAGGTCGCCGAAGACATGATGGCCCGCATTAAGGCTGTCGAGTTCGATCCGGAAACCAACCGCCAGAAGCCGATGAACGCCATCTACATGATGTCGCACTCGGGTGCTCGTGGTTCACCGAACCAGATGCGTCAGCTGGGCGGCATGCGTGGCCTCATGGCCAAGCCGTCGGGCGAAATCATCGAGACACCGATCATCTCGAACTTCAAGGAAGGCCTGACCGTTAACGAGTACTTCAACTCGACCCACGGTGCCCGTAAGGGCCTCGCAGACACCGCTCTGAAGACCGCGAACTCCGGTTACCTGACCCGTCGTCTCGTGGACGTGGCCCAGGACTGCATCGTCAACCTCGTGGATTGCGGCACCGACAAGGGCCTCACCATGACGGCGATCGTTGATGCCGGTCAGGTCGTTGCCTCCATCGGTGCCCGCGTTCTCGGTCGTACGGCCCTCGATGATATCGATCATCCGATCACGGGTGAGCGCATCGTCGATGCCGGCAAGATGATCCTTGAGCCGGATGTCATCGAGATCGAAAAGGCTGGTATCCAGTCGATCCGCATCCGTTCGGCCCTGACCTGCGAAGTTCAGACCGGCGTTTGCTCGATCTGCTACGGCCGCGACCTTGCACGCGGCACGCCCGTCAACATGGGCGAAGCCGTCGGCGTTATCGCCGCACAGTCGATCGGTGAGCCGGGCACCCAGCTTACCATGCGTACCTTCCACTTGGGCGGTACCGCGACCGTGGTCGACCAGTCGTTCCTGGAAGCCTCGTACGAAGGTACGGTGCAGATCAAGAACCGCAACATGCTGCGCAATTCCGATGGCACCCTGATCGCCATGGGTCGCAGCATGGCCGTGATGATCCTGGACGAGCGTGGCGTTGAGCGTTCGTCTCAGCGCGTGGCCTATGGTTCGAAGGTCTTCGTCGACGATGGCGACAAGGTGAAGCGCGGCCAGCGTCTGGCCGAGTGGGATCCGTACACACGCCCGATCATGACGGAAGTCGAGGGTATCGTGCATTTCGAGGACGTCGTCGACGGTATCTCGGTGCTCGAAGCCACCGACGAGTCGACCGGCATCACCAAGCGTCAGGTTATCGACTGGCGTTCGACCCCGCGCGGTACGGACCTCAAGCCGGCGATCGTCATCAAGGATGCCAGCGGCAATGTTCTGAAGGTTGCCCGTGGTGGCGAAGCCCGGTTCCAGCTGTCGGTTGAAGCGATCCTTTCGGTCGAGCCTGGTCAGAAGGTTTCTCAGGGTGACGTGCTTGCACGTTCGCCGTTGGAAAGCGCCAAGACCAAGGACATCACCGGTGGTCTGCCGCGCGTTGCCGAACTGTTCGAAGCCCGTCGTCCGAAGGACCATGCCATCATCGCTGAGATCGATGGTACGATCCGCCTCGGCCGCGACTACAAGAACAAGCGTCGCGTCATCATCGAGCCGGCTGAAGACGGTGTCGAGCCTGTCGAATACCTGATCCCGAAGGGCAAGCCCTTCCACCTTCAGGAAGGCGACTATATCGAAAAGGGTGACTACATCCTCGACGGTAACCCGGCTCCGCACGACATTCTGGCGATCAAGGGCGTCGAGGCACTTGCCTCGTACCTGGTCAACGAAATCCAGGAAGTCTACCGTCTGCAGGGCGTTGTGATCAACGACAAGCACATCGAGGTGATCGTTCGCCAGATGCTGCAGAAGGTCGAGATCACCGACGCGGGCGACAGCCACTACATCGTGGGTGACAACGTCGACCGCATTGAGCTCGACGACAACAACGACCGCCTGGTCGAAGAGGGCAAGAAGCCGGCATACGGCGATCCGGTCCTTCTCGGCATCACCAAGGCCTCGCTGCAGACGCCGTCGTTCATCTCGGCCGCATCCTTCCAGGAAACCACCAAGGTTCTCACGGAAGCTGCGATCGCCGGCAAGACCGACACGTTGCAGGGTCTGAAGGAAAACGTCATCGTTGGCCGTCTGATCCCGGCCGGTACCGGTGGTACCATGACGCAGATCCGCCGCATCGCCACGTCTCGCGACGACCTCATCCTCGAGGAACGCAAGAAGGGCACCGGCGCAGATGTCGCAACGCCGATGCTGCAGAACCTCGCTGGCGAAAGCGCGCCTGCCGCCGAGTAATCGGAAGCTGGACCGTTCTGAACCTAGAAAGACCGCCCGGAGCCATCTCCGGGCGGTCTTTTCATTCCGGCTCTTGGCGGGAGGCTGGGCGTCAGCCACGCTTTCGGCTGCCGTCGCCACGAGCATGCGTCCTGAAACACGCAACGAAAAAGGCCGGTCGATGGGACCGGCCTCTGGCTCAGCGGCTGTGTGGGTGTAATCTCAGGCGAAACGGATGATCGCGACTTCGCCTTCGAGCGCGCCCTGATAGGCTGAGGCATGCGGCTCTTCGTCGGGCGCACCCGTGATCATGCCGATCTGGTCGAGATCGGCTTCCAGGAAGCCTTCTTCCGAGAGCGCGTTCAGCGTGAGACGCACGGCCGTGTCATCGTCGGGGGCGGTCAGCATGACGTGCAGATCGATCGGCTGGCCGCCTTCGGTCTCATAGGCCTTGGCGATGACGATGAACACCATGGGCTCGTCGCGGTTGTTGTCATTGTCGGGGCTGGTGATCATGGCGCCTGGTCTTCCTGTTGTGGCGGAACGATTCTTTCGCCTCGGCCGATTCGACCAGACGGTAAGGGCGGTTGACCCTCTGTCTCTACCTATCTAGAAGTTTCGCGGCGCAAGCCAAGCCAAATCGTCTTCGCATCTCCGTTTTCCCGTGCGGAAACGGCCAGACTCCCGGCCGGGCAGGGGGCTCAGGCCATTAATTGTGAGATGTGACTTGACGTTCAGGGGGGAAAACAGTAGTACCCCGGCCATCGGAGCCCATGTGAGATCGCATTTTTCGGGACGACTCGTCCTGAAGTTCATCTCAAACAGGTCTCCAAACGCACGTTGACGACACAAATGCTGCTCGCACGACGCACTCTTGCAGTGCGTCCTCTGTCTTTTGTGGTCCATCCGCGAAAACGGGTCGGGCCACATTTTGCGCATGAAGAAAACTGTGCGGCCGCCGCCGGAAACGGCAAACCACCAGGGCCTGAAAGGGCTTGAGACTAGATTTTGCAAGGGATGGGTATATGCCTACCGTAAACCAGCTGATCCGCAAGCCGCGTCAGGCACAGGTAAAGCGCAATAAGGTTCCTGCTCTGCAGGAAAACCCGCAGAAGCGTGGCGTTTGCACCCGCGTCTACACCACGACCCCGAAGAAGCCGAACTCGGCTCTCCGTAAGGTTGCCAAGATCCGCCTGACCAATGGCTTCGAAGTCATCGGCTACATTCCGGGTGAAGGTCACAACCTGCAGGAACACTCTGTCGTCATGATCCGTGGCGGCCGCGTAAAGGACTTGCCGGGCGTTCGTTACCACATCATCCGCGGCGTTCTCGACACCCAGGGCGTCAAGAACCGTAAGCAGCGCCGTTCGAAGTACGGTGCGAAGCGTCCGAAGTAAGCTTCGGTCCTTCATTCACAAGATACCGGCGCTGCGCGAGGTTCTCCGCGTGATGAAGCGTCCCTAACCGTTGAGAGACAAATAGTATGTCCCGTCGCCACAGTGCAGAAAAGCGCGAAATCAATCCGGACCCGAAGTTCGGCGATCTCGTCGTCACCAAGTTCATGAACGCCATCATGCTTCACGGCAAGAAGTCGGTCGCTGAAAGCATCGTCTACGGTGCCTTTGACGTTGTTCAGAACAAGTCCAAGCAGGAACCGATTGCGATCTTCCATCAGGCGCTCGACAACGTCGCGCCGCATGTTGAAGTCCGCTCGCGCCGCGTTGGTGGTGCGACCTACCAGGTCCCGGTCGACGTTCGTCCGGAGCGCCGTCAGGCTCTCGCGATCCGCTGGCTGATCACTGCTGCCCGCAAGCGCAACGAGACCACTATGGTCGACCGCCTTTCCGGCGAGCTGCTCGACGCAGCGAACAACCGCGGTAGCGCCGTCAAGAAGCGCGAAGACACCCACAAGATGGCCGATGCAAACCGCGCCTTCTCGCATTACCGCTGGTAATCAACCGATCGAATATCGAAAGGCAGTCCGTTATGGCTCGCGAATATAAAATCGAAGACTACCGCAACTTCGGCATCATGGCGCACATTGACGCCGGCAAGACCACGACCACCGAGCGTATCCTTTACTACACCGGTAAGTCGCACAAGATCGGCGAAGTTCATGACGGCGCAGCCACCATGGACTGGATGGAGCAGGAGCAGGAGCGTGGCATCACGATCACCTCCGCTGCCACGACGACCTTCTGGAAGGGTCGCGACGGCAAGATGCGCCGCTTCAACATCATCGACACCCCCGGCCACGTTGACTTCACCATCGAAGTCGAGCGTTCGCTGCGCGTTCTCGACGGTGCAGTAGCCCTTCTCGACGCCAATGCCGGCGTTGAGCCGCAGACCGAAACCGTCTGGCGTCAGGCTGAAAAGTACAACGTCCCGCGGATGATCTTCTGCAACAAGATGGACAAGACCGGTGCTGACTTCTACCGCTCGGTAGAAATGATCAAGACCCGTCTCGGCGCCACCGCAGTTGTCATGCAGCTCCCGATCGGCGCTGAGTCCGAGTTCAAGGGCGTTGTCGACCTGATCGAGATGAACGCTCTCGTCTGGCGTGACGAGTCCCTCGGCGCTGCCTGGGACGTTGTCGAGATCCCGGACGACCTGAAGGACAAGGCCGAAGAATATCGCGAGAAGCTGATCGAGACGGTTGTCGAGATCGACGAACAGGCGATGGAAGACTACCTGAACGGCATCATGCCGGACAACGACAAGATCCGTGCCCTGGTTCGCCGCGGCACCATCGACGTCAAGTTCCATCCGATGTTCTGCGGTACCGCCTTCAAGAACAAGGGCGTTCAGCCGCTGCTCGACGCCGTCGTCGAATACCTGCCTTCGCCGCTGGATATCCCGGCGATCAAGGGCATCGACTTCAAGACGGAAGCCGAGATCGAGCGTCATGCTGACGACGCCGAGCCGCTCGCCATGCTCGCGTTCAAGATCATGAACGACCCCTTCGTCGGTTCGCTCACCTTCGCACGCATCTATTCGGGCAAGCTCGAAAAGGGCGTGTCGGTTCTGAACACGGTCAAGGACAAGCGCGAGCGCGTCGGCCGCATGCTGCAGATGCATTCCAACAGCCGTGAAGACATCGAAGAAGCCTTTGCAGGCGACATCGTTGCTCTCGCCGGCCTCAAGGAAACCACGACGGGTGACACGCTCTGCGATCCCCTGAAGCCGGTTATCCTCGAGCGCATGGAATTCCCCGAGCCGGTCATCCAGATCGCGATCGAGCCGAAGTCCAAGGGCGACCAGGAAAAGATGGGCCTCGCGCTCAATCGCCTCGCTGCCGAAGACCCGTCCTTCCGCGTCAAGACCGACCAGGAATCCGGCCAGACCATCATCGCCGGCATGGGCGAACTTCACCTCGATATCCTCGTCGACCGCATGCGTCGCGAGTTCAAGGTTGAAGCCAACGTTGGCGCGCCGCAGGTTGCCTATCGCGAAACCATCACGAAGACGCACGAAGAAGATTACACGCACAAGAAGCAGTCCGGTGGTACCGGTCAGTTTGCGCGCGTCAAGCTCGTCTTCGAACCGAACCCTGAAGGCGAAGACTTCAAGTTCGAGTCGAAGATCGTCGGCGGTGCTGTTCCCAAGGAATACATCCCGGGCGTTCAGAAGGGTATCGAAAGCGTTCTGTCGTCTGGTCCGCTCGCGGGCTTCCCGATGCTGGGCGTCAAGGCGACCCTCATCGACGGCGCCTTCCACGACGTCGACTCCTCGGTTCTCGCCTTCGAAATCGCATCGCGTGCCTGCTTCCGTGAAGCAGCCAAGAAGGCCGGCGCACAGCTGCTTGAGCCGATGATGAAGGTCGAAGTGGTAACGCCTGAGGATTACGTCGGTGACGTGATCGGTGACCTGAACTCGCGTCGCGGTCAGATCCAGGGCCAGGAACAGCGCGGCATCGCGATCGTGATCAATGCTCACGTCCCGCTCGCCAACATGTTCAAGTACGTCGACAACCTGCGCTCCATGTCGCAGGGCCGCGCACAGTACTCGATGACCTTCGATCACTACGCACCGGTCCCGTCGAACGTTGCTGCTGAAATCCAGGCAAAGTATTCCGGTCAGAAGTGACCGGGATACCCCGCCCATCCAATTGAATTTGTGAATTTCCCCTGACGGGGACCAGAAAATGGAGAGCCGAAAATGGCAAAGAGTAAGTTTGAGCGCAACAAGCCGCACGTCAACATCGGCACGATCGGCCACGT
>NZ_LJIB01000012.1:0-98387 GCF_001295785.1 Rhizobium sp. AAP116 | reverse complement strand
AGCCCGGTAGCTCGTCAGGCTCATAACCTGAAGGCCGCAGGTTCAAATCCTGCCCCCGCAACCAAAATCTCGAAAAAAAACGCCATATACTGCAAAGCTCCTCGCAAAACACGAGGAGCTTTTGGCGTTTGATCGAGAAGACATCGAGCAGGTGACTTGTGACCTGAGATCCAATTTCCCTCCAGTTTCAGGAGAATCTTGGGCTTACAATCTGGCCTCATGCGGCGTGGTTTTCCATAGCCATTTTTATTGCGAATTCGCTGGGGGTGATATCGCCGAACGACGAGTGCGGTCTGTTTGTGTTGTAATGCTCCTTCCATGCGGTGAGGTCGGCGCGGGCTTGAGCAAGCGACGAGAACAGGGTCCCGTTGAGGCACTCGTCGCGGAAGCTGGCGTTGAAGCTTCGAGGAAGCCGTCTGCATCGGCTTGGAACAGGTACACCTGCCGACTGCCTGAAGGGCCCGTCTTGTTGATCTCCTGACATCCTACTCTTGCGCCCTTTAATCTCGCGGCGGGCATGCCGACTAGCCGGCGACGATCAGGCGTTTTGTGGTGCTTGGAAATCAGCAAAGGTCGTTGCAAAACAAGAGTTGCGGTTTCGTCGGGTCGTTGTTCGCTTTTGGAAGACCGGCAATTACTTCGCGGGCTTTCGTGAGAAGCGCGCCTAAAACAGGGCTTGGCTGTATACTGCGCATACTGCAGCCTTAAGTGATGGGGATACTGTGACGGGCACTGGTACTTCGGTGATGCCGGGCCGTTCCGGCCTGCAAGCCTCCAAGCGTGTCTGCCTGCTGGGCGCCACCGGTACGATCGGTCGGGCGACATCTGCGGCACTTGTGCGGCGGGGATATGAGGTGGTCTGTTTGGTCCGGCCGCCCGCTGGTTCCAGTGGAGCGAGGGTGCCAACGACACTCTCTCGAGTAATGGAGGGTGCATCTGTCCGGTTCGTAGATGTTTCCGATCCCGTATCACTGGATCGCGACGGGTTTTCCGGCTCCAGATTCGATGCTGTGATCTCGTGCATGGCCTCGCGCACCGGCGCGCCGAAAGATGCCTGGGCCATCGACCACCGCGCGCAGCTGAACGTTCTGGAAGCGGCACAGCGTGCAGGCGTTGATCACTTCGTCCTTTTGTCTGCAATCTGCGTACAAAAGCCGCTCCTCGCCTTTCAACAGGCCAAGCTGGCGTTTGAGGCAGCCCTGCTGGCATCCGGTCTTCGCTATTCCATCGTGCGCCCGACCGCTTTCTTTAAATCCTTGTCCGGCCAGATCGAACGCGTCCGCAATGGTCGCCCCTTTCTGATCTTCGGAGACGGCACACTGACCTCCTGCAAGCCCATCAGCGATGGCGATCTGGGCGGCTATCTTGTCGACTGCCTGGAAGACGCACGCCTCTGGAACTGCATCTCGCCGATCGGCGGGCCGGGTGAGGCGATCACACCACGCCAGCAGGGCGAAAATCTCTTTGAACTCCTCGGGCGCCAGCCGAGGTTCCAATCGGTTCCAATCGCCTTGCTCGACGGCATTATCGGTGGCCTCGCAACCCTTGGCCTGATTGCACCGTCCCTGCGCGAGAAGGCGGAACTGGCACGGATCGGCCGCTACTACGCAACCGAATCCATGCTTGTGCTCGATCCGCAGACAGGGCGGTACGATGCGGATGCCACGCCCTCGACGGGGACCGAGACTTTAATCGACTTCTACCGCTCTGTCGTGGCCGGCGGTGTCTTGCCTGAGAGGGGAGACCACGCCGTCTTTTAGGTTTCTGTGAGGCCTGAAGGATTAGCGGTCTGAGAACGCAGGGTTCCATTGCCACTTAGTGCCTGGCCGGCGGTGGGTTGGGGCGATCTTAAGGCATGATGGGGGGCAGGACATGGCCAGAAGAGGGAAGATTATGATGACGATATTTGCCTGGGTGGCCGGGTTCACTGTCCTTGGGATCATCGCCATGGCGGTCTGGCTTTATGAACCCGACAAACAGCGTGCCGCGTTGGAAGAAATCTATGCAGGCGAATATCGCATTATCGACGGAGTTCGTCTGCGGCTGCGCGATACCGGCCCGTCGGACGGCCAGGCCGTTGTCATGCTCCACGGTTTTGGCGCCAGCCTGGATACCTGGGAGGATTGGGCAAAGGCCTTGTCGACACGTTACCGGGTTATTCGCTTCGACTTGCCGGGATTTGGGCTGACCGGGCCAGATCCGACGGGCGACTACACCGACGCTCGCAGCATGAAGATCCTGGGCGACCTGATGGACCAGCTGGATGTGGCCCGCGCCAGCCTGATCGGCAATTCCCTGGGCGGACGCATTGCCTGGAACTTTGCCGCCATGCATCCGGATCGGGTGATCAATCTCATCCTGATCTCTCCCGATGGTTTCGCCAGTCCGGGCTTTGACTATGACAAGCAATCAGAGACGTCGCTGATCATGCGCGCTCTGCCCTACACGGCACCGCGCAGCATGTTGAAGGCTAATCTGGCTGCGGCATACGGAAACCCGGACGTCCTGAGCGAGGCAAGCGTCACCCGCTACCACGACATGATGCTGGCACCTGGTGTGCGTCCAGCAATCCTCGCACGCATGAGCCAGGTGATCCTGCGCGAACCCGGTCCAACGCTCGCCCGCATACAGGCCCCAACGCTGCTTCTCTGGGGTGAGAAAGACGGCATGATCCCGATCAGCAATGCGGATGATTATCTGCAAGACCTGCCAAATGCCACGCTGGTGCGCCTACCGGGACTCGGTCATTTGCCCTTTGCGGAAGATCCGGTTCAGTCGCTTCTCCCGTTGGAGCGCTTCCTGTCAGGCAAGGCGCCATAGGGCCTCCATTAAGGCAGGGGTACAAACTCTGGATGACGTAGGGACACAACCCCACAATTTGGCCGTTTCAAGGACGCTTCACATCTGTGGTCGGCGGGTGGTTTCAGTGATCGAGCAGAGAAGCTGGGGTATTTGAACCGTTTGCAGGCCGCCGAGCTGGTGTCGATCGGCTATTCCGTCGCCTTCAGCGTTACCCCTTTTTGCTTGAGCAGCCGTACGATTTCCTGCAGATCCCCAACTGACCGCGCAAGCCGATCGACCCGCGTCACGACCAGGTTGTCGCCGTCGCGCATGAATTCCAGAAGCGTGTTAAGCTCCTTCCTATCGTGCTTGGTCGATCCGGATTTCTTTTCCTCCTGGATGACCGTGCACCCCGCCGCTTTCAGAGCCGCCTCTTGAATCGCCAGATACTGATCGATGGTGCTGACCCGCGCATACCCGTAAATCGCCATGAAGCGTCTCATTAGCTTCTAGACCTTCTTTGGGTAGCGTCTCATAACTGCAGAATCAAACCAAATGATACACTGATTTACGTCTCACGGAGATTGTCTCAGCAGGTATACCCCAAACGAAGCTGTGGCTTCATTTTGCGGAGGGTTCGGTCGCTGACCACCGATGCGCGTAGAATAGAGGGGACAGAGACGTGCCCAATCGAAAAGCTGCGTGATACGTGCACGGTGCGAGAGAGAATGTGTTGCGAAGCTTATAAACTTAGTGTCATCTCTTCATGAGATGAAGCCCGTTAATTGGTGGGGGGATTACCACCTGACCTATGTCGCGATGACGCGCCAAAGGGAGGATCTGTATCTCTATTTCGGGTGCCGCTCCTTCGAGATGAGTGGTGGGCTGACGAAGATCCTGTCGCGGCAAAACGCGAAGGAGACAACCCTCGACTACGAGCGCGGCACGCTCTACCGCGACGCGCTTCACTTTGCCGAAAACCGAGGCCTACACATCGTTCACGTGGCGCGAACGCTGCTGCGAGACCGCCTCGACTGGACGCTGCGCCAGAAGAAAAAGCTCACGGATCTCGCCAACCGCCTTCGCGCGCTCGGTGAAGGGCTCGGCTTGCGGCAACCCCCGCTAGCCCAATCAGCCAAGGAGTCGGAACCCATGGTCGCCGGCGTAACCCGGTTCGAGAATTCCGCCGCAGATACGGTCAGCGAGAGGCTCGACGCTGATCCGGCCTTGAAGAAGCAATGGGAGGAGGTTTCGACCCGGTTCCGCTATGTGTTCGCCGATCCCGAAACCGCCTTCCGGGCGATGAACTTTGACGCCGTGCTGGCGGATAAGGACATGGCGCGGCAGTTACTTGAGAAGCCTAAGACCGAACCGGCATCGATCGGGCCACTGAAGGATAAGACCGGCATTCTTGCCAGCGAAACGGAGCGCGACGCGCGACGCGTCGCCGAGGTCAATGTGCCCGCCCTGAAGCGTGACCTCGAACGCTATCTGCAGATGCGAGAGAGCGTTACCTGCGCATCGGCTTTGCCGGCGAGGGCGGCCGCGTGCTGGAGGCGGTCAAGGGCGTCGCCTTCCGCGTCGGCCGGGAAAAACTCGGCATCGTCGGGGAGAGCGGTTCGGCAAGAGCCTGTCCAGCCAGGCGCTGATGGGCGTTCTGCCCCCTCGCGCGCGGGTTTCGGCCGATGCCATGTCCTTTGCCGGCATCGATCTTCTCTCGCTTCGCCGGCGATTGCGCGGCGGCCGCATGGCCATGATCCTGCAGGACCCGAAATTCTCGCTGAACCCGGTCTTGCGTGTCGGCCAGCAGATCGCCGAGGTGATCCGGCTCGGCGACTGCACGATGCCCCGCGCCGCCGTGCGTCGGAATGTTCTGGAGGTGCTGGAGGCGGTGCATATCCGTTCTCCTGAGCACGTCTTCGATCTCTATCCGCACCAGCTTTCCGGCGACATGGGCCAGCGCGTGATGATCGTCATGATGGTGGTGTGCGAGCCGGAGCTGCTGATCGCCGACGAGCCGACCTCCGCCCTCGACGTCGCCCTGCAGGCGCAGGTTCTGGAGATCATGGACGAACTGGTGCGCAGGCGTGGCATGGGGCTCATCCTCATCAGCCACGATCTCAACCTCGCCTCGCGCTTACGCACGGGTTGCTGGCCTGCCTTCCCGCCATTGACGGGCCGCTGACGCCGCAGCCGACCTTTGTGCGCGAAGCGAGCTGGAGCGAGGCCGGCATATGATCCGCATCGAAAACCTCACCGTGTGCTTCGGCAGCGCCATCGCCGTCCGCTACCTCAGTCTCTCGGTGGCGCCGGGCGAGAGTTTTGGCCTCGTCGGCGAAAGCGGCTCGGGACAATCCACCGTGCTGCGCACCCTCATGGGCCTTAACCGCGGCTGGACGGGCACAGTCAGCCTCCGCGGCATCGGCCTGCGCAAGGGGCGGCGAGCGGAGCTGGTCCGCCTTGCGCAGATGGTGTTCCAAAACCCTTATGCCTCGCTCCACCCGCGCTATACGATCGGCCAGGCCATCGCTGAGCCGATGCGCATCAACCGCCTGCCGGATCCCGACGGCCGCACGGTCGAACTGCTAGAGATGATCGGTCTGACGGCGGCGCACCGCTTCCGCTTGACGCACGAGCTTTCCGGCGGCCAGCGCCAGCGTGTGGCGATTGCCCGCGCGCTTTCGCTGTCGCCGCGCCTCCTCCTGCTCGATGAGCCCACTTCGGCGCTCGATGTTTCCGTACAGGCCAAAATCCTCAACCTGCTCAATCGGTTGCGACGGGAACTGGACCTTACCTTCGTTATCGTCAGCCACGATCTCGCGGTAATTTCCTATATGTGCGACCGGCTGATGGTGATGCAGAACGCCTCGTCCGTGGAAACACTGACCGGCGAACAGTTGCGCGCCGGGGACATGCAAGCCGACTATACCCGTACGCTCTTCCTGGCGAGCCATCGTCGATTGAAGGTCGCTCAACTGGGCGATGAGTTCTGAACCCCAAGCTCAAGCGCCGGACGCTGGAGTTTCTGAGCCGTGATCACGATGACTTGCTGGTTCCGCGCCTCGATCGTCTCACAGCCATCAGCACTAGCGGATGGCACTCAAACGTATAGCCTATTTTAGCTCCGTTCTATCTCTCGCCGTAGTACAATCAAGCTCGTCAAGTCATCTACACGATCCATCGCTGAGACTTCGTTCCGCAGTTCGTTCAGTGCGTTGATGGATCCGACCTCAACCTCCACGACGAGGTCGAGCTGGCCGCTGACCGAAGACACCTTGCGCACGGCCGCGTAGCCGGCTAGCCGGTCCAGCACGCCGAGCGAGGGCGTGCGCTTCAGCGTCACCAGCAGGAAGGCCTGGATCTGGCCGTCGTCGAGCTGGCCGATATCGGCGCGGTAGCCCCGAATTATACCCGCCTTTTCCAGTCGCGTGACGCGCTCCGTCGTCGCACTGCGGGACAGCCCTATGCGACCGGCAAGCGACTTCATGGGGATGCGCGCTTCCTTGGTGAGGATGCTGAGGATCATCCGGTCGATGCTGTCCGTGCCCTGCATAATGCTCCTCTCCGCCACGCCGACAAGATGACGGTTATTGCATACACAGTGCTGGCGCAACCGGCATAATGCCGGGTGCGCCAAAGGGCCGTCCATGCAAATCTTCGTATCGAGAAGAGGATTGCCATGAACGACATACTGAAGACGACCCCGGATTTTTCCCTCGACGCCGCAGCCGGCCTGCTCAAGGAGCATTATGGTCTTGCCGGCAAGCTCTCGCCGCTCGCGAGCGAGCGCGACCAGAATTTCAAGGTGGAATCGGCCGAGGGGACCTTCATCCTGAAGATCGTCAATGCCGCCGAGCCGGCGGTGGAGAGCGATTTCCAGACAGCACTCCTCGCCCATATCGGCACCCACGCCGGCGATCTGCCGGTGCCGCATATCCGCCCGACGCTGTCAGGCGAAAGCTTGGCCTTCATCACCAGCACTCACGGCGCCGCGCACCGCCTCCGCCTCGTCAGCTGGGTCGAGGGCGTGCCGCTCGCCGAGACGGGCCGCAGCGAAGCCGCGCTCGAATCCCTCGGCCGCATGCTCGGTCGCTTAGACGCCGCCCTGAAGGGCTTCATGCATCCCGGCGCGTTGCGCGATCTCGACTGGGACATCCGCACTGCCGCCCGCTCGGCGGGCCGCCTTTCGCATGTAGCAAATGCCGAAGACCGCGCCCTTGTCGAACGCTTCCTCAAGCGCTTCGCCACCGTCGCGCCGCGCCTTTCGACGTTGCGGGCCGCCGTCATCCACAATGACGCCAACGATTGGAACGTGCTGGTCGATGCCGCCAACCACGACCGCATCTCCGGCCTGATCGATTTCGGCGATGCGCTGCACACGCCCGTTATCGCGGAAATGGCGATCGCCGCCGCCTATGCCGGTCTCGATCATGCCGACCCGATCGGCGCCACCGCCGCCATCATCAGGGGCTTCCACGCCGAGTATCCGCTGCTTGAAGAGGAAGTCGATCTCCTCTTCGACCTCATCTCGATGCGCCTCGTCACATCGGTGGCCATCTCCGCCTCGCGCCGTGTCCACGCCGAGGACAATCCGTATCTCACGATCAGCGAGCGCCCGGCGTGGACGCTGCTGCGCAAGCTCGACCGCATGAACCCGCGCTTCGCCACCGCCATCCTGCGCAAGGCCTGCGGCTTCGAGGCCGTGCCCGGCGCCCGCGCGGTCATCGACTGGATCGAGACGAACCGCAAGTCGCTCGCGCCCCTCCTCGAAAAGCCCGCGGCGACCTATCCCGCCGCGCTCGTGCCCTATGCGGACCCCGCCCATCCGATGACGATCGCCTCCGCCGCCGAGCGGCCGGACGAGGCGCAAGCGATCTGGGAAGCCTATTGCCGCGAGACCGGCGTCGAGCTCGGCATTGGCCCCTTCGCCGAGGAACGTACCGTCTATGCCGGCGAGATGTTCGTCTCCCGCTTCATCGAAGGCGCGCGCCGCACGCACCATCTCGGCTTCGATCTCTTCCAGGCCGCCGGCACTAGGGTCTTCACGCCGCTTGCCGCGACCGTCGTCAGCGTCGAGGTCGAGAGGGATCCACTCGGTTATGGCTGCCTGATCGCACTGCGCCACGAGCCCGAGGGCTGCCCGCCCTTCCTCTCGCTGTGGGGCCATCTCGCCCATGAAGCCGTCAACCGCCTGAAGGCCGGCGACCTGTTGGAAGCTGGCGCGCTGGTCGGCGAAATGGGCGCGCCGAAGGAAAACGGCGGTTGGGCGCCTCATCTCCACCTGCAGATCTCCACCGACACTACGCTCTCGGCCACCGAAATCCTTGGCGTCGGCGAGCCGCGCTATCTCGACGTCTGGACGGAACTCTTCCCCGATGCCCGCACCTTCGCCGGCATCGCGAAGGAATTGTTCAAACGCCAGGGCCGCTCGCATGAGGAGATCGTCAAGATGCGGCGCGATCTGCTCCTGCCGAACCTCTCGATCTCCTACGACAAGCCAATCAAGTTCGTGCGCGGCGAAGGCGTCTGGCTGATCGATGACAGCGGCCGGGCCTATCTCGACTGCTTCAACAATGTCTGCCACATCGGCCATGCCCATCCGGCCGTAGTGGAGGCGATGGCCAGGCAGGCGGCGACGCTCAACACCAACACGCGCTACCTGCACGATAACATTGTCGCCTATGCCGAGCGACTCACGGCGACGCTGCCGAAGGAGCTGACGGTCGCCGGCTTCGTCAACAGCGGCTCGGAAGCCAACAGCCTGGCGTTGCGCATGATGCGCGCCCATACCGGCCGCGAAAACGCCATCACGCTCGACTGGTCCTATCACGGCACGACGCAGGAGCTGATCGACATCAGCCCCTACAAGTTCCGCCGCAAGGGCGGCAAGGGCCCCAAGCCGCATGTCCATATCGCTGCCGTGCCGGACAGTTATCGTGCTCCGTCGGACTGGCCGATCGAGGAGCACGGCAAGCGCTTTGCCGAAAGCGTCGCCGAACAAATCGCCGTCATGAAGGCCAAGGGCGAGGGGCCGGGCTTCTTTCTCGCCGAATCCATCCCGAGCGTCGCGGGCCAGGTCTTCCTGCCGGAGGGTTATCTCAAAGAGGTTTACCGGCTGGTGCGCGAGGCGGGCGGCGTCTGCATCGCCGATGAGGTTCAGGTCGGCTTCGGCCGCGTCGGGAGCCATTGGTGGGCTTTCGAAACGCAGGGCGTCGTGCCCGACATCGTCACCATGGGCAAGCCGATCGGCGACGGCCATCCGCTCGCCGCCGTCGTCACGACCCGCGAAGTCACCGACAGCTTCAACAACGGCATGGAATATTTCAATACCTTCGGCGGCAACCCGGTCTCCTGCGCCGTCGGCCTTGCCGTGCTCGATGTCATCGAGGGCCAGGACCTGCGCGGCAATGCGCTTGCCGTCGGCAATTACCTGATGGACGCCTTCCGCGACATGCAGAAGCGCTACCAGGCAATCGGTGACGTGCGCGGCCTCGGCCTCTTCATCGGCATCGAGCTTGTCACGGACCGCAAGACCAAGGCGCCCGCCACCGAATTCGCCCGCGCCGTATCCAACGGTGCGCGCTGCCGCGGCGTCTTGATGGGCACCGAAGGGCCGCATGACAACGTGCTGAAGATGCGCCCGCCGATGATCTTCTCCAGGCGCGACGCCGATCATCTGATAGCCGTGCTTGAGGAAACCTTCGCCGGCGTAGAGAAGACGCTCGGCTAACGCCCAGACATCATTCTTTCAAAACCTGTCAGCTGGGGCGCTTTCCCCCGGCCGGGAAGACGCATGCCAAAAAGGATCAATCAAGGAGGAGAACACCATGAAGACTACAATACTGGCCCTCGCGGCCGCAGCCTTTGCCGCCGGCACGGCCTATGCCAGCACGGTCGATGTCATCAAGGAGCGCGGCGAGGTGCGCTGCGGCGTCAGCCAGGGCGTGCTCGGCTTTTCCGGGCCGGACAAGAACGGCGTCTGGGGCGGTTTCGACGTCGATTTCTGCCGGGCGGTCGCTGCGGTCACACTCGGTAACCCGGACAAGGTGGCCTATGTGCCGCTTTCCACAAAGGACCGCTTCACGGCGCTGCAATCGGGTGAAGTTGACCTTCTCTCGCGCCAGACGACCTGGACGCTCTCGCGCGACACCGATCTCGGCATGAGCTTCGTCGGCGTCAACTACTATGACGGCCAGGCCTTCATGGTGAACAAGGAGGTCGGCGTGAAGAGCGTCAAGGAGCTCTCCGGCGCCTCCGTCTGCACGGAAACCGGCACGACGACCGAGCAGAACATGGCCGACTATTTCAGCGCCAACAAGATGGAGTACGAGGTCATCGCCTTCGAAAAGCCGGACCAGACGATCCAGGCCTTCAACACCGGCCGATGCGACGTCTATTCGACGGATGCTTCCGCGCTCTACGCCCAGCGCCTGACGCTCAACGATCCCGACCGTTTCGTGGTGCTGCCCGAGGTCATCTCCAAGGAGCCGCTCGGCCCGGCCGTGCGCCAGGGCGACGACCAGTGGTTCAAGATCGTACGCTGGACGCTGTTTGCGCTGATCGAAGCCGAGGAAATGGGCATCACCAAGGAGAATGCGGCTTCCCTCGCCGAGAGCGGCACCATCGCGCAGAAGCGTTTCCTCGGCATCGAGAGCGAGGCCGGCAAGACGTTGGGGCTTGGTTCGAAATGGGCCTATCAGGCGATTTCTGCCGTCGGCAATTACGGCGAAATCTTCGAACGCCACCTCGGCAAGGACAGCCTGCTCAAGATTGATCGCGGCCTCAATCGCCTGTGGAATGACGGCGGCCTGATGTACGCCCCGCCCGCTCGCTGACGTAGACTGGGCAGCTACCGCGGGATGTTTACCGCGGTAGCTGGCTATGTCTCGCAGGCAACCTTGCAGGTTCAAAATTACCTTTTGGATATTCCGACCCGACAGCCGTCGAAGACACGAGTGGGCTAGGGAATGATTGTGAGGGAGTGGCCCCGCTGAGGCAGCGCATCGACTACGCCATGCGCGCCACCGGTCTGAGTCATCGCAATGAGCCTTGTCTCCTCCGCGGAAGGCGATCCAGCTCGCCTCACGAGCAGATTCGAAATAATTTAGGCCTATCGAGAACTTAGCTCAATTGAGATGCGCCGGCTTTGTGAGGAAACGGGCGAAACGGTGCAACTGTGTTCGCGCGACGAAGGTATGATGACTGTGATTGCAATGGTGGAAGGCGAAGGGCACTTCCGCGTGACGTCGGACGTGGGGACTCGGGTCCCGCTGAACTGGACAGCATCGGGCCGCCTTCTGCTTGGGCATCTGGAAGAAGGCGAGCGTATCGCAGCTTTTGCAAGGTCGGCGCGGTCATCACCAACGGGTAGAGCTGAAACCGATCCGCTGGTTCTTGCCCGGCAGTCGTCAGAGGACTTTCAGCGCAGACTTGCCATCCAGATGGGGCAATCCGAATATGCGGTTGCTTGCATAGCCGCTCCTATCCGCGATGAGCAAGGAGCTTGCGCCGCGACCATCTCGATTGTCTTGGCGGATAGTCAAGCTGATGCTCGTGCGGATGAACTCGCGACAGCGGTCAAGAATGCTGCGCGTCGCATTGAACTTTCGATTGGCTTTGACCAACCGTCTTGAGCCTGCCGCCAATGATGTGACATCGCCCCCACAGTCTTTAAGAAGGCCGTGGTCACGGCCCGGATGTGACTCCGGGCATTTAGCCTGTCTGACGCCGAGCGGGTTGACAGATGCCGTGCCACGAATTCTCGCCGGATTCTCACCCAATCTTCAGATTGAGTGACGCCTTACGGGCCGTCCGAGAGGTCCAGAAAGAGCTTCACCAACGCCGCGTTGATGAAGTAGTCACTCTCGCCCGAGCAACGGTTGTGGCGGAAGTCTCAGCCACGGCTTCGAGCATATAGATGACCGAAGCCGCCCAGTCCCCTGTGTCCCGAACGGCCTGAAGGTGCCGATAATAGTCGGCCTTGTCGCGGGTGATGAAGCGCGGCAAGTACAGCACTTGGAAAGCCGTCCAGACGGTATTTCTTAACTCTCATCAGGTGTGGGCAGATATTGCGGGAAGGGGTTCTGTGGTGACCAGCAGCATGGGGGGCTTTGAGCAAACCATCTTGGCAGTGCGAGGGAAGACATGTTTTGCAACGGCCCCCGATCATTCCGGTCGCCAGTGCCATCCCTTCGACCAACAATCACCTAAGCCTGTTCGGTTTCAATCGTGCAACCCGCGTCAGTCCGGGCCGTGTTGGCTGCCTTCAGCGTACTGAAGTCCAAATCACCCAAGGCGGCCTTAAGATCACCACCTCACCCTTGCTATCTCGCGTCCCGGACTCTCGGACGGTCGCGTGATGCGCGACGAAAACGACTATCCAGGCATGGACGCCGAAAGGTACCGCATCACCTGCTTTAGAGGTGTCGGCAAGGCAACAGCAGAGTACTGCGAAAAGGGAATGTCCTCGGTCATCGTCGCATCCACTATATTGAGTGGACCGACGCAACCGTACCGACCGCTGTGACGAATTCCCGTTTTGAAAGGAAGGGATTCCCCTAAAGGCCCGGCGGAGACGCCCGCCGGTGCATTGGTGCCTTCGGATCAGATTCTGCTTGACTAAATCACAGCGCCATAGTTAGTTCGTCAATAGAACGAATTAATAAGGTGCTAAATGGAACCCGCCCAGTCCCACTCGTTTTCCCGGCAGGTTTCGCTTTGCATGACGATGCAGTCGATCATCCATTGCGGACCAATCTCGCGCGCTTCGATCTCGAAACAGACCGGGCTTTCAAAGCAAACGGTCTCGGAACTCGTGCGCATCCTCGAAGAGGAAGGCTGGGTCAGCGAAACGGGCCGGACTTCTGGCCACGTCGGTCGTACGGCCACGACCTATGAACTGATCCCAGACAGTGCTTTCATGGCTGCCGTCGATCTGGGTGGCACAAAACTTCGTGTGGCCATCGTTGATCTGGCCGGTTCTATCGTCGCAGAAGTTGTCGCTCCGACCCATCCCGATGGTGGCCGGGCCGTTGCGGTCCAAATAGGTGAGCTGGTCGAGGCCGCGGTCATGCAAGGCAATGTCGACCGGACGCGGGTTCGGCAGACGGTTGTCGGTTGTCCGGGTGTCCCGGATCAGGCCACTGGATATGTGCGCTTCGCGCCAAACATTGCAGGAATCGATAGTTTTGATTTCCGGGGTGCCGTGTCTAAGGAAACCGGCACGCAAGTCATGCTGGAGAATGACGTCAACCTTGCCGTTCTGGGCGAGCAATGGCTTGGGGCAGGGCGCGGGATCGACCATCTCGCTTTCATTGCCCTGGGAACCGGCATTGGTGCAGGCCTGATCGTGAATGGTAACTTGTTGCGTGGGGCGTCCGGCGCAGCAGGGGAACTTGGCTATTTGCCCTTTGGCGCCGATCCGTTCGAGGCCGAGTCACTGCGGGTTGGTGCTTTTGAACGAGTGACAGCCACTCAGAGTATCCGTTCGGCTTATCAGTCGGCGACTGGGCGCGCCATCGAAGTGCCAGCGATATTCTCAGCTGCCGCAGAAGGCGATGCAGCAGCACAGGTTGTCCTTGACGGCGTAGCCCGGCAGCTTGCCCGCGCGGTGGCCACACTAGGCGCTGTGATCGCGCCCGAGGTCGTTATCCTTGGTGGCTCGATTGGCGCGCGCCCGGAGATCATCGCGGCGACCGAAGCCGAGCTGGCGCGCTGTTTTCCCTTCCCAATCCGTGTCGTTCCAAGCCTGCTTGGCAACCACGCTGCTCTCAGCGGTGCCGTGGCGATCGGCCTTACCGAACTGCATACGGCGCTCTTTGCTCAGTCCGCCCCGGGTGCAGTCGTAACGCTCCCGGCGCCTAAGCCTGGCTTGATCCCGAGGGCAGCAGAATGACCGGCCGCGACACCTTGATCACCCGACTGCGCGCCCGTCTGGACACGGCCGCAGCGACCGATCTGCTGGCACGGGCAGTGCAAGCGGCCTCGGTCACCGGTGACGAGGCCAACATGGTTGCGATGCTGCGGCCCGAGATGGAGCGCCTTCGCCTTTCACCACGTGTCGAGGAATTCCTCGCGGGCCGCCCCAACATAAGCGGGCGACGACCCGGCGCAGGAACAGGTCCGGACCTGCTGTTCATTGGGCATACCGATGTGGTCCACCCTCGCGACTGGAGGGATTATTGGGCTGGTCACGCCCAGCAAGACCCGTTTGGTGCGGCAGTCGTCGATGGCGAACTTTGGGGGCGTGGTGCTGCCGATCTTAAAGCAGGCATATGCACTGCGCTGGCCGCGTTGGACTTGATTGACCGGTCGGGCATCCGTCTCGCAGGCAGCGTCTCATATGCTTTCGTCGGCGACGAAGAGAGCGGCGAGACTGGAACGGGCATCAGCGCGGGCGTGCGGCAATGGGCCAATTCCGTCACCTCTGGCAAACTTCCCCGCCCTGACCTTGCTGTCTATGTCGAGCCGACACGATTGCAGGTGCTGCCTACGCAGATAGGGTTTTACATCGCGGACGTGAAGCTAACCGGACAAGCGGCCTACTTTGGTCGCCCCGATCTTGGCCGGGACGCATTGCGGGCCGCGCACAGAGTTTTGCAGGCGATTTGGGATCATTCCGACCAGCTTTCAACAGCCCGCGAGCATCCGCTACTGGGTCGGGCCTTCACATTGGTTACAGGGCTTGAGGCCGGCGGCCTGATCGCAGTACCTGGCGAATGCCGTTTCTCTATGATCGGCAAGCTGCTGCCGGGTGACAGCCTTGATCGCGCGACCGCCGAACTCGAAGCGGTGATCCGCGCAGCGACCCCGGCGGATATCGGCATCGAGATCGTCTTTCCAGCTGGGCGTGACCATCCACGCGGCGGATCGCCTGCCGGCATTGCGGTTGATCATGACTTGGTCAGGACCTTGTCCAACTGCATTGCATCTGTCCGCCCGGATCGCGGCGGCATCGAAGGGGCACCGTTCTGGTCGGAAATGCCCTTCCTCACACAGACGATCGGCATCCCGGCTGTCTACTGCGCGCCCGGTGACATCTCGATCTGCCACACAAACTTCGAGCGGGTGCCGCTGAAGGACTACCACGACGGCATTCTGGCCTTCGCGGCTTTCATCGCCACCACTTGCGGAATCCTGCCCGAGTGATCGGGCCAACATCAGGGAGAACGACCGTGAAAATTGCGACGAGGAAACTTCTGGCATCGCTTTCGGTGCTCACGCTGCTGGCACTTCCCGCCAGCGCGCAGACCGTTGGGCCATCGGGCGAGGCAGCTACGCCCGCGTCCGAAATCACCTTGGACGAAGCGCAGGCGGCTGAACTTAAAGTCAAAGGTCTCAAGGCGGCCCTGCTCTGGCACGACCAGGCCGACTTCGTGAACGCGGTAACGGCAGGTGCGACTGATGAGTTCACCCGCCTGGGGATCGAAGTTGTCGCTACCACCTCGGCTGGGTTTGATAGCGCCAAGCAGTTGGCCGATGTCGAAACCACGATGGCACTGAAACCGAATATCATTCTGTCGCTGCCTTTGGATCCGGTGGCTTCAGCTGCAGCGTTCAAGAAGGCCAGCGAAGCCGGCATAAAGCTGGTGTTCCTGTCGAACCTGCCTGCTAACTACAAACACCCCACGGATTATGGCGCCATTGTAACAGATGATCTGTTCCAGATGGGCAAACAGGCGGCAGATGTTCTGGCGACTTCGATGGGTGGCAAGGGCAAGGTCGGTTGGATTTTCCATGACGCTGCCTATTACGTCACCAACCAACGCGACAACGCCTTCAAGACCACGATCCAGAATGACTACCCCGACATGCAGATTGTGGCCGAAGCCGGGATCAGCGACCCGGCACGCGCCGAAGAAATCGCCAATGCGATGCTGCTGCAAAACCCTGATCTTGGTGGCATCTACGTCACTTGGGCGGGCCCGGCCGAAGGTGTGCTGGCAGCTCTTCGCGCGACTAGCAACACCACAACCAAGATCGTGACGCTGGACCTGTCGGAACCCATCGCGCTTGACATGGTCAAAGGTGGCAACGTGGCCGGGATCGTCGCTGACGAGGCTTACGAGCTGGGTCGTGCCATGGCGGCCGTTGGTGCCCGCGCCGTCTTGGGGGTCGAAAACCCGCCCTTCATCGTCGCCCCCGCATTGACCGTCACCAAGGATAACGTCGTCGAGGGCTGGCGGAAGTCCCTGCACAAAGACGCGCCGCAGTCAGTGCTCGACGCCTTGAAGTGATGCGACCTGCTGCGCCCGGTCGTCGCCTGGCGCAGCACCACTTTTCGCCCTTCTCTCTGTTTGGACGCATGTTATGAACTTTACACTCCCCTCGCGCGCCGCCTTGCAGGGACTGATCGTCTATGCCGGCTTTGTTCTGATCTTCCTTTTCTTCTCGGTTATGCTTTGGGATCGCGGGTTTCTGTCGGCCCAGAACCTGACCAACATCGTCTTGCAGACGGCGCCCGCGACGGTGCTGGCCGTCGGGCTTGTTTTTGTGCTGGCAGCTGGGGAAATCGACCTGTCCTTTGGCGCTGCCGTTGCATTGGCCGCGATCGTCGCGGCCATGGTGATGCGGGTCTATCCTTGGCCTATTGGCGTGCTGGCTGGAATGGCAACCGGCATGGCCGTTGGGCTGGTGAACGGTGCTATTGTCGCCTATGCGCGGCTGCCCTCCTTTCTGGTCACACTGGCCACTATGGGCGTCGTCGCCGGACTGGCGCGTGAGTTGTCGAACCTGCAATCCATTCCTGTCACCGCAGAGCCATTCATCGCTGTCTTCGGCGGCGGCCGCGTTTTCGGCATCCCTTCGCTGGTTCTCTGGACCATGGCAGCGCTGGTAATCGGCCATCTGATCTTTCGGGAAACCCGTTATGGCGCACATGTTCTGGCCACAGGCGACAACCCGAGGGCGGCCCTGGTATCTGGTATACGCGTCGTGCGCCTGCGGCTTTCGGTCATGGTGCTGTCTGGGGCCTGCGCGGGTCTGGCTGGGCTCCTCTATGCAGGCCGCCTACAGGCCGCCCGCTATACCTTGGGTGAGAGCGATCTGATGACGGTGATCGCAGCTGTCATCGTCGGTGGCACAGCTTTGAGCGGCGGTCGGGGGACTATTCCGGGCGCGCTGGTCGGCAGTCTGATGATGGGCATGTTGTCAAATGGGCTGATCCTGATGGGCCTGTCCGTCTCTTGGCAGATGATCATCAAGGGCCTGATCGTACTGGTTGCCGTTGCCGTTTCGTTGCGCGAACCCAACCGCTAACAGGAGGCTCCTCATGTTCCTTGACGTCCTGCGCCGCCGCAATCCTGATTTCATCCGGACCGCACAGTCCCTGCATCAGGCCGGAATGATCCCCGCGAATTCTTATGTTCTCGATCTGGATGCTGTTACCGAAAACGCTCGCATTATGCGCGCTGAGGGCGACCGACTGGGCCTGAAGGTCTATGCAATGACCAAGCAGGTCAGCCGTAATACTGGGTTTTCCCGCGCTGTGATGGCGGGTGGAATTGACCGGGCGGTGGCCGTAGACATGGCCTGTGCCATCGCATGCCAAAACGCGGGCCTGCGGATCGGCCATCTTGGTCATCTGGTTCAAGTGCCCCGCGCCGAAGCCGCCATGGCCGCGCGTGACCTTGCACCCGACTATTGGACGGTGTTTTCAGACGATAAGGCCGCCGAGGCGGCCACTGCTGCAAAGGCGTCGGGCCGCGAACAAGCCCTTCTTGCCCGCGTCCAGACCCAAGGTGATACGTTTTACCGGGGTCACGAAGGCGGATTTGCAGCTGAAGCTGCGGTTGAGGCCGCGCGCCGGATCGACGCGCTGGATGGCGCGTGCTTCGCCGGGATTACCACCTTCCCAGCGCAGCTTTACGATCATGCCAGCCGTAGAGTGCGCCATACCCCGAACTTGGCCACCCTGCAGCGCACCGCAGATGCGCTACGCCGGGCTGGCTTTTCAGACCTTGAAATCAACGCCCCCGGCACGACATCGCTGGTCACCTTGCAGGCACTGGCCGAAGCAGGCGCGACGCAGGTGGAGCCGGGCAATGGTCTCCATGGCACGACGCCGCTGCATGCAGTGGATGACCTGCCAGAACGTCCCGCCGTTCTTTATCTGACCGAAGTCAGCCACCTGCACGCTGGTCGCGCCTATTGCTTTGGCGGCGGGCTCTACATTGACCCGGTGTTCCCGGAATATGATGTGCAGGCTTTGGTTGGCCCTGAACCGACCGTTGATGCCGCATCCTTGCGGTCGGTTGAAATCCCGCCCCCTGCTGCGATTGACTACTACGGCATGATCGACGCCACCGGGCCAACGCCACCGCGCACCGGCGACACCGTTGTTTTCGGCTTCCGCGGCCAGGCCTTCGTCACTCGCGCCTATTCCGTGGGGATCGCCGGAATCTCGACTGGCAACCCGCAGGTCATATCCATTGAGAATATTTTTGGTCAGCCAGAGCCCTGGCCCCGTTTGCGTAAGGCAATATCATGACCCCAGTTCTGCAACTCAAGAATATCCGCAAGTCATTCGGTGGTGTCACCGCGATTCAGGACTTCTCGCTTGACCTTAATGCGGGGGAAGTGGTGGCTCTGGTAGGAGACAATGGCGCCGGCAAATCCACACTGATCAAGATGATCTCGGGCGTTTACCCCCCATCCTCGGGCGAGATCCTGCTGGATGGTGAACCCGCCAGCTTTGCCGATGCCTCAGTTGCGCGCGAGCGTGGGATCGAAGTGGTCTATCAGGACCTTGCCCTTGCCGACCAACAGACGGTCTACATGAACCTCTTTCTGGGCCGCGAACCCGTGAAAGGCCCACTTCGCCTGCTGGATCGTAAACGGATGATCGCGGAAACCGAGGCTCTGGTGAAGGAACTTGATGTGCGCATCCCTTCGGCCTCCGCTACCATCCGCGACCTGTCGGGTGGTCAAAGGCAGGGTGTCGCCATTGCGCGCGCCACACATTGGGCCAAAAAGCTCGTCCTTCTCGATGAACCCACAGCAGCACTTGGGGTTGCCGAAACCGCACGGGTTGAGGCGACAATTGAGGCGCTGAAGCTACGTAAACTTGCTATTTTCATCATCTCGCATAGCCTTGATCAGGTATTCCGCCTGTCTGATCGCATCTGTGTCCTGCGCCGGGGTCAGCAGATTGGCATCAGGGAAACGGCCAAGACCGACAAGAACGAAATCATCGCCATGATCACAGGGGTTGCGGCATGAACGGCCCGGGACACCTGATGGTCGCTGAAGGTACAGAAATTCCTGCAGCGATCGAAGAGGGCTGATGGAGTGGATGCCCCCTCCCGACGGCATCGCAATGTGCACCTCAAGGCATCGCGAACCTAGCCCTGTTGGCGAAGACTATTGAAGATCACGAAGCCGGCCTCGAGCTTATCGTTGTAGAGACCGGCCGACTGTATCTGGACCAAATCGAGGCGCTGTCCTCGCGCATCGCGTCGCTGGTGGCCTGAACCCTAATATCCCTCCAGTGTTAGGGAGCAGAGCAATCAGAGCAATCAGAGCAGTGATCTTCTTGCCTCAAAGCTAGGAAAGAAGGTGTCTAGAAATCTCGGGGCTATTCAAACGAACGTCTGACGAGCCAATATCCCGGACGATGCGTGATCCGTTTCCAGCGGGCGATGATCTCGCCGGCAACAAGCGAGACGGCTCAAGTTTGCCTGACGAGCTTTGCTTTCGATGATCCATCAGTTCATCGCTGGACGGACGTGGAAAACGCGGGGATTTTCGGCAATTGCAGAGGCAGAAATCAGCAAGTGCACAAATGTTGCGCGCCGCAGCATCTGTGCGATGGATTCATGCAGTTTCAGTGGCTGATTTTGAAATTATGCTTTCAATCTCAGGTTTGCGAGACTAAACTGGAAGAAATAGCGGCACCTGAGCCCCGTTTCGATCGCGTCCATGACGCGCATCGGCGGGGCTTTTTGCATTGGGAATCGGATGAAGCGAATCGTAGACATTGGTGTGCTATTGTCACGCAGCGGCATGTATGCCGCCTTGTCGCGGGCTAGCCGCGACGGCGTGTTTCGTGGTGTCGAGGAGGTCAATGCCGATCCGGGGCTCGATGTATCCTTCCGCGTCACCGAACGCGACCCTGACGGACGGCTTGACCGTTATGCGCCTCTCTGCCGCGAAATCCTGCGTGGCTCCGGCGTGCGCCATATCTTCGGCTGCATCACATCCGCAAGTCGCAAGGAGGTCATTCCTGAACTCGAGCGCTTCGACGGAATCTTGTGGTACCCAGTGCCTTATGAGGGATTTGAGGCGTCCGAGCGGGTTGCCTACATGCATGCCTGCCCGAACCAGCATCTGCTGCCGCTTTTGGACTGGGCGCTGCCCACGCTGGGAAAGCGCGCCTATCTCGTCGGCTCCAATTATATCTGGGGCTGGGAGATGGCGCAGATCGCGCGCGAGAAGATCGCAGCTGCGGGCGGACAGGTCCTGGGCGATCGCTACCTTCCCATCGGTGACACCGAACTCGACCACATCATCAGTGATATAAGGGCATTGAAGCCGAGCTTCATACTGAATTCGCTCGTCGGCGACAGCGCTTACGCCTTTCTGGCGCGGCTCGCCCAGTTAAAGCAAGAGGCCGAATTCGTCGATGGCTTGACCGTGCTGTCGTGCAACTTCACCGAATGCGAGATCGAGGCGGCAGGCGAGGCGGCCGAAGGGCTGGTTTCGGCCGGTCCGTGGTTCGAGCCAGACGGCGGGAGGGGCGGATCGTTTTACGAGATGGCGCGCCAGTCCGTGCATGAACTGGCCCTGCTTCTGCATGGTCGCGCCGAGGCAGAAGAGCTTCCCCTGGCGGAACTCCTGCACACGGCGCTCAAGGCGGGCCGCACGACGCGCCTTGATCCCGTGCACCTGCATGCGCGCCAGCCGGCGATTGTCGCGCGTCTGGAAAATGGTCGGTTTCAGGAGATCAGGCGACTGCCTGTGATGCGTGCCGATCCATACCTCACGCAAAGGGCGCAGCCCGCCTATTCGGGCTCCCACTTGAAAGTGGTGTCATGACCCGCATCAGGACAGAAAATCTGGGTGGAGCAACCGCGTGGATCCTGCACCGACCTCACCCTTCCGTAAATGGGCTTGTCCGCCAACTCGGGGTCATTGGCCTTGAGGTCCACGAGGTCTGGCCCGAGCTTCCGGCCGAGACGATCGAGGCAGACTTCATCTTCTACGATGCAGACATGGGCCACGACGAGCAGTTCCCCTGGACGCCCGGACAGTCACCCATGCCGATGATCGCGCTTATCGGATCGGAAGCGCCGGGCCGCTTGCGCTGGGCTATGGAAATGGGCGCGCACGCCCAGCTACTGAAGCCGATGAGCGACAAGGGCGTCTATGCGGCTCTCCTCGTCGCGCGCAGCAATTTCGATCGGGCCAAGGCCTCCGAAGCCCTGATCGCCGATCTGCAGAGCCGCCTTTCGGCACGTCAGACGATCGTACGCGCCGTCATGCTCTTCGTGATGAAGGGCAAGACGGAAGCCGAGGCCTATGACCTTCTGCGTCAGACCGCGATGGCTTGGCGCGTGACGATCGAGATTGCCGCCGAGCGGCTGGTGGCTAATCACTCGCATGAAAGGGGTGCCGACGATGGCAGACGCATCGATCCCGCCTGAATCCTTGGCCGCACCGGAAAGCGGGCCATCCGTGTGGCGGCAACTGGCTGAACGCAAGCTGGCGCTATTGGGGCTCCTGATCACCTTTGTCTGCGTCGGTGGCGCGATCTTCGCCCCGTTGCTTGCACCCTTCGATCCTTACGAGCAATTCTTTGACGGCCTCACCATCGAAGGCGCGCCCTTGCCGCCGAACACGATGTTCTGGTTCGGCACGGATCTTCTGGGCAGAGACCTGTTCTCACGCATCCTGTATGGCGCGCAGACCTCGCTCGTGATCGGGCTGGTTGCCAACGGAACCGCCTTGCTGATCGGCACGCTGGTCGGCGTGACCGCGGGTTACTTCCGCGGCATCATCGGTGCGGTGCTGATGCGCTTCACCGATCTGATGATGGCCTTTCCGGCATTGCTCCTGGCGATCTGTCTGGCTGCGATCTTTTCCCCGTCCCTCTGGATCGTTGCGATGGTGATTGCCTTTGTGAACTGGGTCCAGACGGCACGCGTGATCTTCACGCAGACCTCCTCGCTCGCCGAACGCGACTATATCGCGGCGGAAAAGACGCTTGGCGCCGGCCATGGGCGCATCCTGTTCAAGCACATCCTGCCACATCTGATCCCGACTTTGATCGTCTGGGGGACGCTTGGAATCTCCACCACCGTCCTCTTGGAGGCGACCTTGTCGTTCCTCGGCATCGGTGTTCCGCCGCCGATTCCGTCCTGGGGCAACATCATCTTCGAGAACCAGACCTACTTCCAGTCTGCACCTTGGCTGGTCTTCATTCCCGGGGCGGCGATCCTGTTGCTGGCGCTTGCGTTCAACCTCGTCGGCGACGCGCTACGCGACATTCTCGATCCGACACAACAGGGGCGTGACTGATGGCTGCCTATATCCTCAGACGCCTGGTTCAGTCGGCGCTTATCCTGCTCGGCGTGTCCTTCATCACCTTCGTCCTTCTTTACGTCCTGCCGGCAGACCCGGTCCGTCAGATCGCCGGTCGCTCCGCAACAGCTGCAACTGTCGAGAGCATTCGCCAGCAGCTCGGGCTGGATCAGCCGTTTCTCGTGCAGTACGGCAACTATCTCTTGAACCTCGTCCAGGGCGATTTCGGACGCTCTTATCTTCAGAAAACGGAAGTCGCCGAGCTCCTGTTCTCGCGCCTGCCGGCAACCTTGCTCCTGCTCGTTGCAGCGATCGGTTGCGAGCTCCTGATCGGCCTGCCGCTCGGCATCGTGGCTGCGCTCAATCGCGGCAAGGCGATCGACAACGGGCTGATGCTAACGAGCTTCCTGACGGTCTCTGCGCCGCAATTCGTCGTGGCGCTGTTGTTGCTGTTCGTCTTTGCGGTGAAGCTCGGCTGGTTCCCGATCGGCGGATACGGCACCTTCGCCCATCTCGTTTTGCCGGCCGTGACACTCGGTATTCTCGGCTCGGGCTGGTACTCGCGTATCATGCGATCCTCCATGGTCGACGTATTGCGGGCCGACTTCATCCGTACCGCCCGCGCCAAGGGCCTCGGCCGCAGCAGGGTCATTCTTGGACATGCCCTGCCCAACGCCATCCTGCCGATCATCGCGATGATCGGTATCGACATCGGCCTCTTCATGTCCGGCATTGTCGTTGTCGAAAGTGTCTTTGGCTGGCCCGGTATCGGTCAGCTGGCCTGGCAAGCGATCCAGCGCGTCGACATCCCGATCATCATGGGCGTCACGCTCGTCTCTGCCTGCGGCATCGTCATCGGCAACCTGATCGCCGACCTGATTTCGCCGCTCATCGATCCGCGCATCAAGCTGCGCTGAAACCGTCAACCCACAGGAGTAAGGCCTATGAAGAAGCTTATCCTTTCAACTGCGCTCGCAACCCTCATGGCCCTGCCGGCCTTTGCGCCGGCCACGGCCCAGGAACCGAAGCATGGTGGCAATATGGTCGTTACGTATAAGGACGATGTCGCGACGCTCGATCCGGCGATCGGTTATGACTGGCAGAACTGGTCGATGATCAAGTCGGTCTTCGACGGTCTCATGGACTACGAACCCGGCACCACCAACCTGCGTCCGGGTCTTGCCGAAAGCCATGAGATTTCCGAGGACGGCTTGACCTATACATTCAAGCTGCGCCCCGGCGTCAAGTTCCACAATGGCCGCGAACTCGTGGCTGACGACGTCGTCTACTCGATCAACCGCGTGATCAACCCGGCCACGCAGTCACCCGGCCAGGGCTTCTTTGCGATGATCGACGGCTATGACGCCGCTGCTGAGGGCAAGGCCGAGACCGTCTCGGGCGTGTCTGCGCCCGATGCCAGCACTGTCGTCTTCAAGCTGTCGCGTCCGGACGCAACTTTCCTGCATGTCATGGCGCTCAACTTCTCGTTTGTCGTTCCGAAGGAAGCGGTCGAGGAAGCCGGAGCAGATTTCGGCAAGAAGCCGGTCGGCACAGGGGCATTCAAGTTGACCGAATGGACGCTCGGGCAGCGCCTCGTCTTCGAGAAGAACGCCGATTATTGGATCTCGGGCGTTCCCTATCTCGACAGCTTCACGGTTGAAGTCGGTCAGGAGCCGGTCGTCGCCTTGCTGCGGGCACAGAACGGTGAGGTCGATATCCCAGGTGACGGCATTCCGCCGGCCAAGTTCGTCGAAGTGATGCAGGATGAAGCGCAGAAAAGCCTCGTGGTCGAAGGCGGCCAGTTGCATACCGGCTACATCACCATGAATGTCACCAAGGCGCCGTTCGACAAGGTCGAGGTGCGCCGTGCCGTGAACATGGCGATCAACAAGGATCGCATTGTTCAGGTTATCAATGGACGTGCCGTTCCGGCAACCCAGCCGCTTCCGCCATCCATGCCGGGCTACACTCAAGCTTACGAGGGCTACAAGTTCGACCAGGAAGGCGCAAAGAAGCTCCTGGCCGAGGCCGGTTACGCAGAGGGGTTTGAGACCGAACTCTTCGTCATGAACACCGATCCGAACCCGCGTATCGCCCAGGCGATCCAGCAGGATCTGAAGGCAATCGGCATCAACGCCTCGATCAAGTCCCTGGCGCAAGCCAATGTGATCGAGGCAGGCGGTGCCGGCAATGCGCCGATGATCTGGTCCGGCGGTATGGCCTGGATCGCCGACTTCCCGGATCCGGCAAACTTCTACGGGCCGATCCTTGGATGCGGCGGTGCCGGCGAAGGTGGCTGGAACTGGTCGAAATACTGCAACGCGGACCTCGACAAGATGGCCGCAGACGCCGATTCCATCGTCGATCCTGCCAAGGTGGACGAACGCCTCGCCAAATGGTCCGACATCTACATGAAGGTGATGGAAGACGCGCCCTGGGCGCCGGTGTTCAACGAGCAGCGCTATACGATGAAGTCTGCCCGCATGGGGGGGGATAACGCCCTGTATGTCGATCCGGTGTCCATCCCGGTCAACTACGACTACGTCTTCATCAAGGAGTGATGCAGCCATGTGCAAGCACTGCAATCACACGATCCACGCCCATCAGCACCATTTCGGCTGGGACAATTCCTTTGCTCCGGCACTCAATGCTGCACCGGGCGAGACGATCCTGTTCCAGTGCCTTGACAGTTCTGGGGGCCAACTTGGCCCCCAGTCCACCGTCGAGGATGTGCAGGCGCTCGATTTCGCCAAGATCAACCCGGTGTCGGGTCCGATCTATGTCGATGGTGCGAAGCCCGGTGACGTGCTGAAGGTGACCATCGAGAGCTTCACGCCGCAGCTTCGTGACGGCGCCGGCTTCGGCTGGACAGCGAACATCCCGGGCTTCGGGCTGCTGGCCGACCAGTTCACCGTGCCTGCGCTCAATGTCTGGAAGTTTGACGCGACGAGCATGGAGCCCGCGCTGTTTGGCAAGACCGCGCGCGTGCCTCTCAAGCCCTTTGCGGGAACGATCGGCAATGCGCTTGCCGAGAACGGTCATCATACGGTTGTGCCGCCGCGGCGTGTGGGCGGCAATCTTGATATCCGCGATCTTTCCGCTGGAACGACGCTTTATCTGCCGGTCGAGGTCGAGGGTGCGCTGTTTTCTGTTGGCGATACCCACGCCGCTCAGGGCGATGGTGAGGTTTGCGGCACGGCCATCGAAAGTCCCTTCGATGTCGTTTTGACACTCGACCTGATCAAGGATCAGCCACTGAAGATGCCGCGTTTCACGACGCCAGGGCCGGTCACGCGTCATCTCGATTCCAAGGGCTATGAGGTGACGACCGGCATCGGTCCGGACCTATGGGCTGCGGCGAGGGATGCCGTCTCCGGCATGGTCGATCTTCTCGCAACGACGCAGAAGATGGATCCTGTCGACGCCTATATGCTCGTCTCGACCTGCGGTGATCTTCGGATTTCCGAAATCGTCGACATGCCGAATGTCGTGGTGAGCTTCTACTTCCCGAGGGCCGTCTTCGAATGACCGCATCCATGCTTTCTCCCGTGGCCGAGCCAATGGCTGACGTCGTCTTGTCGGTTCGCGACCTGCAGGTGTCTGCCCGCTCGGACCAGGGACTTGTCCCGCTGGTCGATGGGCTGAGCTTTGACCTGCATCGAGGTGAGACCCTTGCGATCGCGGGAGAAAGCGGTTCGGGCAAGTCGATAACCTCGCTGGCCTGCATGGGCCTTTTGCCCGAACCCGGGGTGCGGGTGACAGGCGGTTCAATCCGCTTCGAGGACACCGAACTGACGACCCTGCCGGAAAAGCGGATGCAGGCGATGCGCGGCGCGCGCATCGCCATGATCTTCCAGGAGCCGATGACCGCGCTCAATCCGGTCATGAGCATTGGCCGTCAATTGATCGAAGCGATCCGCGCGCACGAGCAACTGTCGGTGTCGCAGGCGCGAGCCCGCGCGCTCGAAGCGGTCAAGGCGGTGCGTCTCTCGCAACCGGAGAAGCGGCTTGAGCAATATCCGCATGAACTCTCTGGCGGCATGCGGCAACGCGTCATGATCGCCATGGCAATTGCGCTGCGACCCGCCGTTCTCATTGCCGACGAGCCGACAACGGCGCTCGATGTCACGGTTCAGCGTGAGGTTCTCGATCTGCTGCGCGACCTGCAGAAGGAGCTGGGGACCGCCGTCATCCTGATTACCCATGACATGGGCGTCGTTGCCGAAATGGCCGATCGCGTGATTGTCATGCGCAAGGGGCAGATGGTCGAGGCCGCGGGCACGGTCGATCTCTTCGATGCGCCGAAAGACCAATACACGCGCGATTTGCTTGCGGCGGTGCCGCGCATCGGGGGCGGGGCTGAGCGTCCCGCTCTTGAGACCCGCGATGTGCTCGTGCGTTATAACGACGTATCGGTGAATTTCCCAATCCGTGCGGGGCTTCTTGGACGGGTTGCGGCGCGTGTGCATGCGGTCGAGCATGTTTCGCTGGAGATATACCGCGGCGAAACCCTGTCGCTCGTCGGCGAATCCGGCTGCGGGAAGTCGACAATGGCAAAGGCGCTGGTCGGACTGGTGCCCCACGAAGGCCGCATCGAGATCAACGGTCAGGCCATGGGGGAACTTCGCGCTGCCGGCCGCAAGGCGATCCGGCGCGATTTACAGATCGTCTTCCAGGACCCCATGGCAGCGCTTGATGCTCGCATGACCGTCGGCGAGCTTATCCGCGAACCGCTTGTTATCCACGGGATTGGAACGCCGGCCGAGCAGAAGGCACGCGTGCGCGAGCTCCTGGAGCGCGTGGAGATGTCGCCGAGCGTCTATAATCGCTATCCGCACCAGTTTTCCGGTGGTCAGCGTCAGCGCATTTGCATCGCGCGCGCCTTGGCTCTGAAACCGAAGCTGATCGTCTGTGATGAAAGCGTCGCTGCCTTGGACGTGTCGATCCAGGCAAAGGTGCTTGACCTTCTGCGCGACCTGCAGAAGGAAAGCGGCGTGACTTATTTCTTTATCAGTCACGACATGGCAGTGGTGGAGAATATCTCCGATCGTGTCGCGGTCATGTATCTTGGCCAGATCGTGGAAATGGGGACGCGCGCGCAGCTTTTCGGCAATCCGCAGCATCCATACACCAGGCGCCTCTTGGAAGCCGTCCCGGTTCCGGACCCGCGCCGAAAGAGATTGGCCGCTCCCCGCCTGGCGGGTGAGATCCCGAGCCCGGTGTGGAAGGTCGGCGTACAGCCAGAGCGCGTCACGTTGGTCGATATCGGCCATGGCCACCTCGTGGGAGATCTCGGCTAGATCACGGGCGCCCGCACCGCGGATTTCGATCACTCGGCTTGTGTGACCAAAACTGGCTTGTCGTCAGAGCAGGACTTTGACCGAACTTCGTTCTTTACCCTCAATGGTGGCGACTTACCTGCCTTGTCCTCGCGCTTGTACAGCATGATGTGCGGGAACGGGATTTCTACGCCTCGGCGGTCGAAGACCTGTTTGATCAGCTCGTTGTAAGCGCGGCTGGTTGCCCAGTGGCCGCCGGGAACGGTCTTGATGCGCGCGCACTGTGACGGGGCTGTCGCCGAAAGCGGTTACGCCATGCATCTCGAGCCGGTCGATGATCATCTCCCGCTATTCGGTCTGCATCAAAAGGTCGAACGCCTCGTGTATCGCCTCCTTCACCTCGGCGATGTCCTCTCGCCAGGCGACGCCGATCTCGGCGCAGAACAGCCCGCCGCGCTACCCTCAATCCAAGACCTGCCTGAGATCCTCGACGTCATAGGGCTTAGCAAGCCACTTCACCTGCGTACCAAGTTGCGCACCATCTTTCAGATCAGAGGCGGACAGGCCCGACGCGATGATGATGCGAATGGCCGGCCATCGCGTCTGTACCTCTTGAGCCAAAGATGTTCCTGACACATCCGGCAGCCCGATGTCCGTTATCATCACGTCAATCGCATTATCCTGCAGAATTGCCATCGCTTTGGCTGCCGTTCCCGCCTCGAAGACGGTATGACCAAAGTCCGAAACCATATCACTCGCGGCCATAAGGATGAGTGGTTCGTCTTCAACCAGAAGAACACTGAGCGTGCGCGCTTCATCTTGTTTTTGGGCTGAGCCTATATCCAGCTTTGACGCGCGCCTGCTGTCACGATCCAGGCAGGCCCTTACACGATGAGCCAATTCGTCTCGGGTATAGGGTTTGCTTAAGAGCTCGACGCTTTCGTCCAGACGGCCGCCGTGGACGATCGAGTTTTCGGTGTATCCGGATGTGAACAGAACCGCCAATCCGGGAATGAGCTCTTGAGCGCGTTTGGCCATTTCGTGGCTCTTCAACGGACCCGGCATAACGACATCTGTAAACAAGAGATCGATTGGCATCCCGCTCTCGACGATTGCCAGGCCGCTTGTCGCGTCTCTTGCGCGCAACACTTTGTATTCGAGATCGACCAGCAGTTCGACGACAGTCGCACGCACATCGTCGTCATCCTCGACCACGAGGATGGTTTCGCTGCCACCGCGAGCCGGACCTGTCCAGGTAACCGAGGCGATGGCCTCCTGTTGCCGTATCCGCGGCAGATAAATGCGGAATGTCGTGCCTTCCCCCAATTCACTATAGACTTTGATGTGTCCGTTGGACTGCTTCACCAGACCGTAGACCATGCTCAGTCCAAGACCGGTTCCCTGTCCTGGCGGCTTGGTGGTGAAGAAAGGTTCGAAGACCTGGTCAATGATGTCTTGCGACATGCCGGATCCCGTGTCGGTGACAGCTATAAGGACATACTGTCCGGGCTCGATGTCTGGGTGTTGGCGCGCATACCGGTCATCCAAATAGGCGTTGCCCGCTTCAATTGTGAGCTTGCCCTGACCGTTCATGGCGTCACGGGCGTTTATTGCCAAGTTGAGAATCGCATTTTCGACCTGTGTTTCATCGACCAGTGCATTCCACAGACCACCCGCAATGATTGTCTCAACTTCGACCCCCTCGCCGAGGGCTCGTCGAAGAAGATCATCCATGCCTCGCACCAGCCTGCCCAGGTTGATGACTTTTGGTGCCAGGGGCTGCCTGCGCCCGAACGCAAGCAACTGTGCTGCTAGCTTTGCACCACGAGACACCCCGGCGATTGCGTTCTGCACCCGCTGCTCGGCGCGGATATTTCCGGCGACATCCTGGGTCAGAAGTTGCAGATTGCCGCCGATGACCTGGAGCAGGTTGTTGAAGTCGTGCGCAATTCCACCCGTGAGTTTACCGACGGCTTCCATCTTCTGGGCTTGCCGTAGCTGACCCTCAATGGCCTCTCTTTCAGCGACCGTTTCATCGACCCGTTTCTGAAGGGCTGCATTGAAATTCTCAAGTGCGGCGCGCGCTTCGATCTCGGCGGTGATGTTACGGGCTTCAATGACCGTCCCGATCGCAACTCCATTGGCGTCGAGGATCGGGCTTGCAGTGAAGCCCACGGGATAGAAGCTGCCATCCTTATGGATAAACGTCTCCTCACCCTGCACCCGATGCTCTTCCGGGAACGCCCGGTCGATTGCACACTCATGCAGCGGGAACGGCCGTCCGTCCGGATAGGTGTGATGAATGACGTCATGAAGCGGACGTCCCTTTGTCTCTTCGAACGTGTATCCCGTCAGTCGTTCCGCTGCCGGGTTCATGTAGACGCATTCCTGGCGATGATCCATCAGGAACACCGCCATGGTGGTGTTATCGAGGACAGTATCCAGACGCTGCGAGACCTGTTCCAGTGCGCGAAGTGCTGCGTCACGCTCCGTCGTATCCTCAATCGCCGCAAAGAAAACGGGGCGATTCTCGTCCTGCAGGAGCTGTAGCGATACCGAGACGTTGTAATCGCTACCATTCTTGCGCCGGTGCACAGTGTTAAACTGTTGGATCAGCTTTTCACCTGAGCGAAGCGGGGAAAGCAACGCGTCGAATTGTTCCGGCGACACCTCCGGCTTGATGTCGATTGGGGTGATCTCTCGCAACTCGTCCATGGTGTAGCCGAGATTTTTTCGGGCCCCCCGATTAACCAGGACGAAGTTGAGAGAATGCGCGTCAAAGACGAAGATTTCGCTGGCAGCATCCTCGACGATCCGGCCGAGCCGCTCGCTGGCCGAAGATGACGTCAAGCGGTGCAATTCGGCAGAGGCGCGTCCTGCATAGAATAACAGCGTCTCCTGCGGCTGCCGCGTAGGATCAAGTGGTTCGTCGTTGACAAGTGCGAGCAGTCCGATGCTGCGCCCGTCCGTCCCTTTCAGTGGTACCCCGAGATAGCTCTCAGCGCCGATCTCTGCCAGAAGCGGATCTTTGGGGAACAGCCTGGATACATCGGCAGGGTACTGGCACATTTCATCGCCAAGTACCTTTGCGCAGGGTGTGCCATCCAAATCGTACTCAAAGTAGTTCTGTCGACGGCCATCACCCCAGGCAGACAGAACCCTTGCCCGTAAAGGATTGTTCGGGTGAAGGTCGCATAGCAGAACCCACCGTGCGCCGAGCGCCTCAGCCAACCCCTCGACAAGCCCATCCAGGAACGGCCTCCCGATCAACTGCGAGCATTCAATCAGTCTCTGTCTGGCAGCATCGGCGCGTTTGCTAGCGGTCATGTCACGCGCGATCTGCGAAGCGCCTAGCACCTTGCCGTCCTGATCTTTGATCGGCGAGACGGTGAGCGAGATGTCCAGCAACTCGCCATCCTTGCGCAGCCGTTGTGTTTCTAGATGATTCACGCTCCCAGAACGGCCAACCCGAGCAAGGATCTCATCTTCCTCTGCATGGCGCTCGGCAGGGATGACCTGGCTGACGTGGTGCCCGATCATTTCGTCGGAGCAATAGCCGAACAATTTGGTGGCGCCCAAATTCCAACTTGTGACGATGCCGTTGAGCGAAATGCTGATAATCGCATCATCGCAATGCGCCACGATCGCCTCGAAGCTAGTTTCGTCGGATGCGTTCTCAAAGGTCTCAGTCAATGGTCTGTCTCATTGTAAGGCCCAGAGGCTTCAGCATCTGAGGAAAGTTGGCGGCACTTAAGGAGAGTAATGCTCCGATACTGACAACCTAGTTATGACAGAAAGAGCAGATGGTACAACGATTTGTCGGACCTACCTCGGTCGGACCAGCGCCGAGCTTGCCGCACCGCAGAGCCCCTGGCTGCGGAGGCGGTAGCAATGGCAGCGTGGCTAGGCTGGGCATGACGCAGCACGAGCCCCTCCTTCGCTGCAAATTACATGAATGTGGTTGGGACCGAGTGCCCGAACGATGTCTGCCTGGGTTCTCGGGCGTGTTTAACGCTAACGGCCGCTTTCGGAAATGATTGCCGCCTAGCGCCTTTATGTAAGTCGTGCAGCTTGTCGTCACACGCTAATGCTGACTCGCCATCGATCGCGAACAAGCATCCATCGGCTGTCGCAACTTGGGAACCATTGAGACATTGAAAGGTTGGGCACCCGATACTTCACAGATTTTGATGGTTCCCCAATGCCCAGCGAAAAGACGTTGTCCGACCTGTTCCTTGATACGCTCAAGGACATCTATTTTGCCGAAAAGCAGATCCTGAAGGCGTTGCCGAAGATGGCGCGGGCAGCCCAGTCCGAAGAGGGCAAGGCCGGCTTCCTGCAGCACCGCGACGAAACCCAGGGCCAGATCGAGCGCCTGGAACAGGTGTTCGAATTGCTCGGCAAGTCGCCGCGCGGCAAGACCTGCGAAGCCATACAGGGCATCCTCGCCGAGGGCGAAGAGATCATGGAAGACTACAAGGGGACTGCTGCCCTTGATGCGGGTATCATCTCATCGGCACAGGCTGTCGAGCATTATGAGATCGCCCGCTACGGCACGCTCAAGTCCTGGGCGAAGCAGCTCGGTCTGAAGGAAGCGATCCCGTTGCTGGATGCCAATCTCCAGGAAGAGATTGCGACCGATCAGAAACTGACGGCACTCGGCGAGGCGTCGGCAAACGTCAAGAGCATGAAGAAGGCCAGCTAAGCTGCCTCCAATGACTGAAAGACCGCCCGTTTGAGGCGGTCTTTTGCTTTCCAAGCGGCTTTCCTCACCACCATCAGAGCGCGTGCTCCAGGAGTTCTCCATGGCCAAGACATCAACCCGTGGGTCCGTTGGGTCCAAAACTGCGACTGCCAAGATCCACGACCAGACGATGCAGCGCGGCGAAGGCGGCGAACTGCATCAGATCGCCGAGGATGACGCGCCCCTGCTGACGACAGCTCAGGGCGGCCCGGTTTCCGACGACCAGAATTCTCTGCGCGTTGGGCCACGTGGTCCTCTGGTGATGGATGATTTCCATTTCCGCGAGAAGATCTTCCACTTCGACCACGAGCGCATTCCCGAGCGGGTGGTGCATGCCCGTGGCTATGGCGCGCACGGCTATTTCGAAACCTACGAGTCTCTTGCGGACTATACAAAGGCCGATCTCTTCCAGCGTCCCGGAGAGAAGACCGAAGCCTTCGTTCGTTTCTCGACCGTTGCCGGCAACAAGGGCTCCGCCGACCTTGCCCGCGATGTCCGCGGCTTCGCGGTCAAGCTCTATACCCAGGAGGGCAACTGGGATCTGGTCGGCAACAACATCCCGGTCTTCTTCATTCAGGATGCCATCAAGTTCCCGGATCTGATCCATGCCGCCAAGCAGGAGCCGGATCGGGCATTCCCGCAGGCGCAGACCGCCCATGACACTTTCTGGGATTTCATCAGCCTGACGCCGGAAAGCATGAACATGGTCATGTGGATCATGTCGGACCGGACGATCCCGCGCTCCTTCCGCTTCATGGAAGGTTTCGGCGTTCACACCTTCCGCTTCGTCAACGAGAAGGACGAGTCCACCTTCGTCAAATTCCACTGGAAGCCGAAGCTGGGTCTCCAGTCGGTGGCCTGGAACGAGGCCGTGAAGATCAACGGCGCAGATCCGGATTTCCATCGCCGCGATCTCTGGCAATCCATTCAGTCCGGCAATTTCCCGGAATGGGAATTGCAGGTTCAGCTCTTCGATCAGGAGTTTGCCGACAGCTTCGACTTCGACGTGCTCGACCCGACCAAGATCATTCCCGAAGAAATCCTCCCGCCTGTGGCCATTGGCCGGCTGGTGCTCGATCGCATGCCCGACAACTTCTTTGCGGAGACCGAGCAGGTTGCCTTCATGACGCAGAACGTTCCGCCGGGCATTGATTTCAGCAATGATCCACTGCTGCAGGGCCGAAACTTCTCCTATCTCGACACGCAGCTCAAGCGCTTGGGTGGGCCGAATTTCACCCATTTGCCGATCAATGCGCCCAAGTGTCCGTTTGCCACCTTCCAGCAGGACGGCCACATGGCGATGCGAAATCCCGTAGGCAGAGCGAATTACCAGCCGAACTCTTTTGGCGAAGGGCCGAGGGAATCGCCGACGCGTGGCTATCGCCATTTCCCGGCTGAAGAGCAGGGCACCAAGGCAGGTCTGCGCCCCGAAAGCTTTGCCGACCACTATAGCCAGGCGCGGCAGTTCTACATCAGCCAGACGCCCCCAGAGCAGCGCCATATCGCGGCGGCCCTGACCTTCGAACTGAGCAAGGTGGAAACCGCCGTAATCCGTGAGCGCATGGTCTCCCATCTTCTCAACATCGATGAGACGCTGGCCAATACCGTGGCCCAGAAGCTCGGGTTCCAGTCGATGCCGAAAGCGGCGGATGCAGCGATGCCCACGCGTCAGGATCTGGAGCCGGCACCATCGCTCAGCATCGTGGAACGCGGCCCGAAACGTTTCGAAGGCCGCAAGCTCGGCATCCTGATCACCGATGGCGTCGATGCAAAGCTGCTCAAAGGTCTGACCACGGCGATCACCAAGGAAAAGGCCGTCTTCGAGCTGATTGCGCCGAAGGTCGGCGGCGTCAAGGCGTCGGATGGGACCTGGATCGAGGTCCACCACATGATCGATGGCGGGCCATCGGTCCTCTTCGATGCTGTCGCGCTGCTGACATCGTCAGAGGCGATGGATGACCTCGTCAAGGAGGCAACCGCACGGGATTTCGTCGCGGATGCCTTCCAGCATTGCAAGTTCATCGGCTACGACCCATCGGCCATGCCGCTTCTCGAAAAGGCAGGCATTGCGGATGCTCTCGATGAAGGCATCCTCGTCTTGCCCGGCGAGGAAGGTCTTGAAAGCTTCGTGTCCTCCCTTGGCAAACTCAGGGTCTGGGGACGAGAGCCGTCCGTGAAGCTGGGCAAGGCTTCCGTACCGAAGTAACCGGTTCGGCCCCCAGTTGATGGGGGCCAGCCATCGTCTCTGCTTCAGAGCGACCGGGCCTTCGGGTCGTCGCTTGCAAGCAGGCGCGCCATCGCCTCGGTGATGGTGAGGTCGTCGTAAGGCTTGGAGAAGAAGCGGCTTCCGACCGGCAGCATGCTCTCTTCGACGATGGCTGCACCGGAAGCGACAATCAGTTTCAAGGGTGGCCACCGATCGCGGATGTAGTGGGACAGTATGATACCGTCCATCGTCCCTGGCATCTGGACATCGGTGAATACGAGATCGATGTCTTCCCGTCCTTCGAGAATGCGGATCGCCTCGTCGGCGTCGCCAGCCTCCAGCGCTTCATAGCCCGCCGACAGGACCAGATCGACTGCGCTCATGCGGATTATCGTATTGTCTTCCACGATCAGGACGACGGGTCTGCCGTTCTTCATTGTTCACTCGCTGTATGAGAATGGCTGCAGTTCTGCAGCCTTGGGCGGCTCAGGAACCGATCTGTCCCTATGCCGCCGGCGAAAAGTCGGTCTGAAGTCCTGACCTTTCCGTATGCCTGATCGTCACAACTGTGCCTGGGGAAGCGTCGCTTACCGTCAATTCGCCTTCGAGATTCTTGACGAGCGCCTCGACGATACCGGTGCCTAACCCGGCCTTGGGCGCGTCGTTCCCGATAGGCATTCCAGTTCCGTCGTCGGATATGGAAAGGGTCCAGTCTTTGCCCGAAGAGAGATAGTTGATTCCGATCGTTCCGTTCCGATCGTCGCTGAAGGCATGCTTCAGAGCGTTGATCACGAGTTCGGTAACGATCAGACCCAGACTGATAGAGATATCCGCCGGGACGGTGCTGTCATCGACCGTCACCTGGATCGACAGCCGCTCGGGCTCCGCGATCATCGATGCGCCGAGACTCTGGCAAAGCTGCGTGAAATAGGCACGTAGCTCAACGCTGCCGCCGGCAGAGGTTGAGAGCTGACGCTGCAGGGCCGCAATCGACATGATGCGGTGACGGGCGTCATGGAGATGCCCACGGACCTCCTCCGACTGAACGCGGCGCGCACTCTGCATGAGGACGCTGGCAATGATCTGCAGGCTGTTGGCGACCCTGTGCTGGACTTCCTGCAGAAGGATGGCCTTGTCGCGAACCAGATCGTCTTTCAGGCGAGCCTCAGCGCGCATGTCGGTCACGTCGGTGATGGCGACAAGCAGGCGGATATGCTCGAGGTCGCCGTCGTCGAGCTTTCGCGCATTGATGATCAACTGTCGCGTTTTCTGGTCCGGACGCTTCAGGTCGATCTCGTAGGCATCGATGCTCACACTGCCGGTGACGGTCGCCGTCAACAAGGAGTCGAGCCTCGGCATTGCCCATTCCCCGTGCCCGAGTTCGCCGAGGCGCTTGCCTGTGACGGAGGCCGTGGCAATCTCGAATGCTCGGCAGAAGGATGCGCTCGCTGCGATGATCCTCAGATCATCGGACAGAAAAAGCAGCGGTTCGTTGGACGATGTCACCACGGCAAGTGTGCTTGCCGCTTCAAAATGCACTGTTGGTGTCTGTGGCATATAGGGGCCCTCAAGGGCCGAAGACTCACGGCGCAAGTCATCACTCGGCAGGAGTGTCGACAGAAACGATGAGGTCAATTCCGACTGGAGGAGGATAACACACCGGATGTGCCTGCCATGCATCATTTGTTTGATTGATTGGTGAAAACGAAGCTGGAGCGCCTGAAGCTTGCTGATTATCAAGCGAATGCGGCGTTCTGCCTCCGGGAGCGACTGAGGGCCTTGGAGTGTCTGTTGAAGGCCGCCTTAGGTCGAGGTGCAATCCGGTTTGTCATGCTCGATGATAACGCATCTAGCCTGAAGACCTTTCCCATCTGCAGTCGGCACAGGTCCGATCAATGTGTCAGATCACTCACCCGCATCCTCAAGGTCACAACGACCCCTCCGGCGGTCCATTCGTGCGCAATAGAGCCCCCGAGGTGACCACTGACGGTGCGGTGGAGAAGCTTGCTTCCATATCCTTCAGGTGAGCGGCTCGGTATGTCTGGCCCGCCCTGCTCGCTCCAGAGGATCTCGACATCCTCTTCGACGGTAGAGCCGGAGATATCGAGCAAACCTTGCTCGGACGACAGAGCGCCGTATTTCAAAGAATTGGTCGCCAACTCGTGGATCACGAGGGCAAGGCTTGTCGCCGCCTTTTCGCCGATCCCCATGCGAGGAACGGCGACACGGATCCGACCTGCGAAGGCGCCGATGTCATCATAAGGCGCCAGCAGAACCGAGAACAGGTCGCCAAGCAGGGCGGCACTTCCCTGACCATTGGGTAGAGGCCGTACCAGGTCATGGGCACGACCCAGCGCGGTCAGTCGCTGGGTCAACTGCTTTGCCATCTCCTCTTTCGTCTCGGTCGTCCGTGACGTGATTGTCGTCAGGCCAGACGCTAGAGCGAGAAGGTTCTTCACCCGATGGCTCATTTCACCGGCCAGCAACTCGTGGCCTTCCTCCGCCTGCTTGCGCCCCGTAACATCGAGAAAAATGCCCGACATCTTTCCAGCGGCGGCATCTCCGTTGCTTCCTTGACCCCGTGCCGAAATCCATCGCACATCCGATGCGCTCGTCAGGATTCTAAAGTCGATCTCGAACTGCCCTTCGATGACGCGGGTCGCCATGAAGGCCGTCCTCACGCGGTCGCGATCCGCAGGATGAACCTGCGCGGACAAGTGTTCAAAAGTCAGTACGGTGTCCGGAGAGATGTCCCAGAGTTCGAAGCCTCTGGCATCCATGACGAATTCGTCGTTTTGAACAATCCACGTCCAAAGAGCGACCCCGGCGGAGTCAATCGCGCTTCGCAGTGCTTGCACGTCCCAGTCTGTATGCGTTGGACCGTCGTCGTTCATGCAGGCTCTCCCGTTCGACGGTGCAGCGCATCGATCCACAATCCGTGGACGACCTTACAGGCAAAAGACTGCCAGTGACCAGTCTGTTCCGTTCCCGACGCAATTCCCTGATGCGCATCCGGAATGCGGAGACGAAAACTCGTCGCTGCAAGCGAAGAAGATGCAAAGCGAGCCAACGTCGGAACATTAATCACGCCGTCGTGTTCTTGCTACGAGACCTAGCAACCAGGTCTGCAAAGAGGAAAACCCATGAAAAAGATGATTTTCGCGGCGGCGCTCGTGTGCGCCTCGGCAGTGTCTGCCTATGCCCAGACCACGACGGTTCCGGCCATGGATGGCGACACGCCTGCCGTAGCGACACCGGATACGCCGAATGCTACTGCCCCTGTGGAGGGCGCAAATTCCTTCACCGAGGAACAGGCACGGCAGCGCATTGAAGAGGCAGGCTACACCGGCATTGCCGACCTCATGCTCGACGATCAGGGCGTCTGGCAGGCCACGGCGATAAAGGACGGCAAGTCCATGCCGGTCGCCATGGATTTCCAGGGCAACGTCGTCTCGAAATAATTTTGCGGAAACGCAGAGAAAGGTCATTCCCATGAAAACCGTTACCGGACTTTTTGACAACTACAATGATGCATCGGCCGCAGTCAGCGCACTGGAAGCGCGTGGCATCCCGTCCGAAGACATCAGCATCGTTTCGAACAATGCCGACAACCGCCACAGGCATGAAGACAACGACAACGGTGCCGCAGAAGGTGCGGGTGCCGGTGCCGGTATCGGCGCTGTCGTTGGTGGTGCCGGTGGTCTTCTGACCGGTCTCGGCATCATGGCCATTCCAGGCGTTGGCCCTGTCGTCGCCGCCGGTTGGCTTGCGGCCACTGCTGCAGGCGCCATTGCCGGTGCAGTTGCCGGTGGTGCAGCAGGCGGATTGATCGGCGCGCTCACCGATTCCGGTGTCTCCGAAGATGAGGCCCATGTCTACGCGGAAGGTGTTCGCCGTGGCGGCACACTTGTCACAGCTCGCGTGGATGACGGTATGGAAGCCGAGGCGGAAGCGATCCTCAAGCAGTCCAATCGCGTCGATGCGATGGCGCGCCGCCAGGCCTATTCGGAACAGGGTTGGACGAAGTTCGATCATTCCGCTGATCCCTACGGCCCAGCCGAAATCGAAAAGGAGCGGGACCGCTATCGCGTTCGCACTCTCTAACCAATAACAATCGAGGATCGGCTCACGCCGGTCCTCGAACTCGTTCTGAAACATCATTTATCAACAGGGATGTCGGTTGGCTTTCCGGAACCCCAGAAGGTCACCCATGCGAAGCATTTCCGATACCATCGAGCGGCTCGCTCGTGCCCGAGCGAATGCGCAAGGCGGCACTTACCGGCCGAGCACGTTGACCAGACTGGACGGCCCGGTGCAAAACCCCGGCCAGCTAACGGGCTGGTATCAGTGCCCGGACAACCCGGCTTCGCCACCCGCTCTTGTGGTGGTCCTGCATGGTTGTACGCAGTCGGCAGCCGCTTACGATCATGGATCCGGCTGGTCACGGCTCGCCGAAGACTATGGTTTCGCGGTCCTCTTTCCGGAACAATCCCGCCAGAACAATGCCAATCTCTGCTTCAACTGGTTCCAGAGCAATGACGTCACGCGCGACCAGGGGGAGATCCTGTCGATCCGCGAGATGATCGCGAGCATGGTCGACCTTCACGGTATCGATCCGCGTCGTGTGTTCGTCACCGGCCTCTCGGCGGGTGGCGCCATGGCCAATGCGCTTCTCGCCTCTTATCCCGAGGTCTTTACCGGTGGTGCGATCATCGCAGGCCTTCCTTTCGGGGTCGCCTCGACGGTGCCGGAAGCATTTGATCGGATGCGGGGGTATGGCCTTCCATCCTCACCGATGCTCGATGCCAAGCTGAGGAACGCCTCAGCCCATGAAGGACCTTGGCCGACGGTATCCGTGTGGCACGGAACGAGCGACAACACCGTTTCAGACGCAAACTCCCGTGCGATCATCGATCAGTGGCTCGGTGTCCATGGGGCGGACGTGGGATCGAGCGAGGCTCAGCTTCTCGATGGCGGCCACGCGCTGGAAACCTGGAAAGACGCATCCGGCCGCGATGCCATCGAGCATTACCGGATTGTTGGAATGGGTCACGGAACGCCCGTCGATGCGGCTTCCGGATACGGTCGACCAGCTGCTCACATGCTCGATGTCGGGATATCCTCCACCGTGCACATAGCGCGCGCCTGGGGATTGACCCCGTCCTTCGAGCGGAGAGAAAAACCCGCAGCGTCAGATGCGCCATGCACTAAGTCGCAGCCTGGTCAACCACAGATGCCTGAGGGAGTTCAGCAGGTCATCGAAGACGCGTTTCGGGCGGCAGGACTGATAAAGTGAAGTCTCACGGACATCAGGCTTTGCTGCCGAGGCTGACTGGCGATGTCTGCTTCGCATCGAAGCCGCGTGACCACTGCTGCGAGGCTCATGCCCAAGATCGTTAATCCCGGATTTCCGGAACTTCCTGGCTCCCCAGATGTTGCCAATCATAACCTGCTACGAAATCTGCCGCTACCAAAGTGCGGATAGTCCGCGAATGAAGGACAAATCCATGATTAGATTTTTTGCTTGGTCCATGTTCACCACGATGGCGCTAGTCTTAGCTTACTGAAGTATTGCCCGTGCCAAGCGGTGGGCCCGCTTCGAGCGGCGACTAGGTTACTTGCCACCTCTTTATGATGTGGACGGTGTCCAGACTCTCCTGAGCAGCCTCGATTGCACTGCGATTGCCAAGATTGTTGACCCGTCTGCATAAATCAACGAAGGCGGCTACGACATTGAGCATGAGCACACCGGCACCAGCCTTCACGTGGCCGATCAGATCATCACCACTGTGGTGCGGAAGGCGCGCGCCCTCGCCACCACGGAGGGACCGGCCGATGCAGAATGAACCGATGATCGCGATTCACTCACTTGTTCGCTTCTCTAGACTGGCAGTCCTGGTCCGGGTCCTTCCAAATGTAAAACGCGTTCCAGACGCCCAGCCATGCGTCGAGCACGTAAACGCTCGACCGGTCCCCCCGGGGTGGGACCAAATTCTTCGCTACAAGACCGACCGAGGCGACTACCCCCAAGGTGATGATGATCAGCGGGACGACGGGCCAATGAAAAAGACGATCGCCAGACATATGAGCAGGCAAGCGCGGTAGATGGTCAGTTTTGTCATGTGTTGCTTCTGATATTCTGCAGGCGGACGATATTGGGGAGCCAAGTTCAGCGCAAGAGTTCATACACCCCGTCGCGCCGACCGAGGGTGGCAGCCCATATCGGCTGCTTAGTGCCCCAATTCGGCCATTCGCGATGCTGGACCTAAATCCCGTAACCGGTCGCTCGCTGCGCCGACGACGACAAGCCAGTGTCTTTGTACAACCCTTGTCGTCCAAGTCTGACGCGAACAAACTACGCTGCTGAATCCAGTGAAGATTTCAAATCGTGATTGTTCAACCTGACTGGATATACAATGCTGTCTGATTTGTATTTGACTGCTGCTGACTTGCGATGAGTTGGGTGGCATCCGCTCCGCTCATGGGCCGTCCGAACAGGTATCCCTGGATGAGATCCGGCTTGAGGGCCGCAAGCACAGCCATCTCCTCACGGGTTTCGACGCCCTCGAGCACGCAGCGCAAGTTGAGCTTGGAGCACAGGGCAATGATCGCGGCGACGATTTCGCGCGATGTGAGGCTGTGGGCAACCTTGCGGATGAAGCTCCTGTCGATCTTGACCTTGTCGAGCGGAAGCTGATCGAGATACTGGAAGCTCGAATAGCCAGATCCGAAATCATCGAGTGCGACCCTGCAGCCGCTACTTCTCAACCTGTCGAGAACAGCGCTCGATGTTGTGAGATCGGACATCACCGCTGTTTCGGTGATCTCGAATTCCAGACGACCCGGCGAAATCTCCTCCTTCATGATCTGACCTAGAAGCGAGAGGACAAAGGTCTGATCCGAAATGTCCCGTGCTGACAGGTTGAAGGACAGACTGATGTCGTCAGGCCATTTCTTCAGCTCCGCCAGGCCCTTGCGGAACAGGATGGCGGTGACCTTCTGAATGAAGCCGGAGCGTTCGGCGACACGGATGAAATCGTCAGGACGGACAAGCCCGAGCCTGGGATTTTGCCAGCGGGCCAGTGCTTCGAAACTGACGATACGCTGCCTGCTTGGCGAGTATTGCGGCTGAAACAGCAGGAACAGCTCCTGCTCGAGGTTGCCTTCGCGCAATTCCCGTTCGATGGCGATGGCGTTCTCCATCTCCTTGCTGTCGGTGGTGTCGAAAACGATGCACTGTCCGCGGAACCGGGCCTTGGCTTTGTAGAGAGCAAAGTCGGCCTGCTCGTAGAGCTGTGTGCTCGCCATTCCCATGTCCGGATAGTGCGAGAAACCCGCGGAAGCGCCGACCGAGAGCTCCTGGTTGTCAATGATATAGGGCGCAGTGATCGCCTTTAGCCAACTGCCGGCAAGCGCTCTGACCTGCGATTCTGTGACGTTGCCGGTCAGAACGACGGCAAACTCGTCACCACCGATCCGGCCAATCATGGCCCCCTCGAAATGCAGCTCCGTCGCCCGCGCCACGGAGGCGCGCAACAGGCGGTCGCCCATCGAGTGACCGTACACATCGTTGATGCCCTTGAAGCCGTCGAGATCGAATATGCCCAGCCAGAATGGCGTACGCTGCTCGATCAGCCGGTCGATCTTTTCGAAGATGGCGCGCCTGTTCGGGATCCCGGTCAGCATATCGGCATCCGCAATGGCCCGCGCCTTCACCGTCAGCTCATCGGCCAGCAATCGTGCGTCGATCTGGCGAATGATCGCATGCCTGAGCAGTCCCGTCATGCTCACTGAAGCGAAGGCAGTCGCAACGACAATGGAAACATACTCTGCGTAGAGGTCCTCAGGGAGAGACGTGGAGAACCAGTAAAGGGTGGCCAATGTCAGTGGAACGCTGATCATGACCGTGCGCGTCGTGGCGCCGGTGATTGCAAAAATGAAGGCGAGCAACACGAAGTATATGTAACGCGTTTCCACATTGTAGACGAGCAGGTAGCTCAAGAGGTTGAGGTACATGAACAGATGCATGGCCAGATTATGCAATTCGAGCTTGGCCAGAGACATTGTCCGGTTGTTCGCTAGAAACTTGTGAAACAGATAGAAGCCGAAAGCCGTCGTCATACTGATGAGGGAGAACGCGACCAGCATAAGGCCGGTCTGCGTCTGCCAGTGCTCCCAGGTGACGAAGAGATAGTAGCCGCAGGCGGGGATCAGGATCGGTCGCAGGATCGGGATATAGGCATCCACCATTGCCTGCTGTCGTGCCGGGTCGGTCGATATCCTGAGCTGATTGAGCAGATCGGCAATTTTCATGGAGAGAGTTTTTTGTTTTCGCCTGATCCGGAAGTTTGGCGCTCTGATGGAGATAAACGCATAGATTTTCCCCGTTTATTGTCTGCCGTCAAAGCGTGTAGTCGCGGTCCAGCCCGACTTCGTGTGATTGTCGGGATATATATCAGTGAGATTTAAAACAGGTTTACGGCATGCCCATTTTGGAGCAGCGCGAAATTTTCCCAAGCCAATGCGTGCGCGATGATCGAGATCGTCAGTCTCAGCAAGGCCTATGGCGCCAGCACGGTTCTGGACGATTTCAGTCTGACCTTTCTTGCCAAAGGCGGGTTGACGGCGATCATCGGACCGAACGGCGCGGGCAAGTCCACCCTCCTGTCGATCATCGCGCGCCTGATGCTGCCTGACGCTGGCACGGTTCATCTCGAAGGGCTCGATGTCTTCCAGGCCAAGGGCGAGCTGCTCGCCCAGCGCCTTTCGATCCTCAGGCAGGATAACCACATGGCCGCACGGCTCACCGTCAGCGATCTCGTCGCCTTTGGTCGCTATCCCTATTCGAAGGGACGGCTGACGGTTGCCGACAAGGCAAAGATTGACGAGGCGCTGGCTCATCTGAAGCTGCGACCGCTTGCCGATCGTTATCTTGATGAACTCTCGGGCGGTCAGCGACAGCGCGCCTTCGTCGCGATGATCCTGTGTCAGGACAGCGATTACATGCTGTTCGATGAACCGCTCAACAATCTCGATATTCCGCATGGCGTCGCCATGATGGCGCCCTCAAGCAGCCGAGCCGGGATCTCTGCAAAACCCGCAAACGTTGGTGCGCACAAGCTCTTCCCGTTGATCCTCGAGCCTGTCGAGCTCCTCGTCAAACCCTGAAATCCGACAGCGGCCTTCCGCCACCCTCTGTCATATCCGGGCGATGATGCTCCCTTGCAATCTCGCCGGTTCTGCTCAGGCTTTGTGATCGAGGAGAGCTTCAGCGAGACGAACTGATCCACCGAGCCCAACAGCCACACATACTGAGCCAGACAGAAGATGGGGTCACGCAGACGCATCTCGACACGGCTGCGAATGGTGTGGAGCATGGCTTCATGCCGATACCGATGAGCAGTGACCTCATACAAGTCGAGATCCAAATACGGGGTCCTCGATGCGTCGATGATCAGCCAGATGAAGGCTCTGGAGGATGAGAGCCATCTGATGAGGAAGATGTATGCCGAGATGAGCGTGCAGGCCGAGCTTCTGAAGGAGGCTCTTGGGAAGTAACGCGGCTATCTCAACGACGGGAGATGGCTGGGCAAGCAGTGGTGGGGGTGCACGGGGTGAGCATTGCGGTTGCCTGCCGTTGCTTCCATGTCAGTAAGACCTGCTCTCTTTATAGCGCCAAGCTGAACGACGATAACGAGGAGGTCGCCGATCTCTCCGTCGGGCTGACGCGGGCGAAGAAGACCTGGGGCTTCGGCCTGTGCTTCCTTTACCTGCGCAATGTCCGGGGACATCGCTGGAACCACAAGCGTGTGTACGGCATCTGTCGCAAGTTCGACTTGTATCTTAGGATCAAGCCACGCTGGCGTTTGAAGCAGGACAAGCCCGATGCGTTGACTGTGCCGGAAGCAACGAGTCTGGTCTGGTCCAGGGGTTTCATGGCGGATCGTTTGGAGGATGGTCGGCAATTCCGACTGCTGAAAGTCTTGGATAACATCAACCGCTCGGGCCTGGCATCCAAGTGAACTTTTCGACGCCTGCAGAACGCGTCATCCGGACACTGAGCCAGATCGTAGAATGGCGCGGTAAACCGACGATGATCCACCGTGACAATGGCTGCGCGCGCCGTCGGCAATGTTAGAGCAAGATTGCCGATAACGAACGGCCGAATATGGGCATTGGCAGTTCGGAAAAAGTCGGCAATGAACTTGATGTCGGCGAATGCTGCGATCGCTAAGGGTAGCCAAGCTTATTCAGGTCAAAGACAGCCTAGCTCGTCATGGAATTTGATCGGTAAAAACATGATAATAGAACTCATGTTTAAACTTGACTCCTTTGGTATCCTTTAATACGACCCGCTCTGTCCACTAGTTCTGAGGGGTTGAACCATGAAATTCCGGGCCATAGCGACGCCTTGCGCGTCCACGCGTCACCGTGTCCAATTTCTTGCTGCAAGTGTTGCAGTGATAGGCATTTGCTTGCCGAGTGCCGGTCAGGCCGACGATACGATCCTTGATCAGATCGTGGTTTCGTCGCGATCGGACAAGAAGCTCCTCGATGTGCCGCAAAACATCACGGTCGTGACCCAGGAGCAGTTGGACGATTACAACATCCGAGACATTCAGGATCTCGTGCGGCGGGAGCCCGGCGTATCGGTCTCAAGACAGACTTCAAGCGTCAATCCTTGGGGGCAGCTGACTGGCTTTACGATCCGCGGCATGGGCGGTAACCGCGTGCTGACCATGGTCGACGGTTCGCGCGTTCAGGAACTCATCACCGACGGCAGCCGCGACTTCTTCGACATGAGCAATTTCAAGGCGGTCGAGATCGTCCGTGGGCCCAATTCGGTCCTGTGGGGTGCCGACGCACTCGGTGGGTCCGTCATGTTCCGCACGCTCGATCCCTCGGATCTCCTTGCAGATAGCGACAAGCCCTGGGCGTTGGAGATGAAGACCAGCTATGACAGCTTCGACGATAGCTGGAACAAGCAGGTGACCGGCGCCTATGATTTCGGAGACCTGCAGATCCTAGGCAGCTACGGCCAGACCTCTTCGCATGAGGCCGAGTTCAGCAATGCGCGTGCCGACGGCGGGATCTGGGGCTGCAGCCGGCTCTATCTGGGATGCAACGAGCTCTTCCCCGCGGACACAGATGTCGACAACGCACTTCTCAAGATGGTCTGGGCGCCGGATGCCCAGAACACGGTGAAGCTGACGGGAGAGCTCTTCGGTCGCGCGACGGAAGTTCTCCAGCTCTACGACATGAGCGCATCGGGCACGGGCATCCCGTCCACCAGCGCCTATATCAACGACCCCTATGTCCGCGATCTCGACATGAGCCGCAAGCGGTTCGCGCTTGAACACGAGTGGCTGGCGGATCTGCCCTGGCTCGACAGCCTGAATTGGCGTCTGTCTTATTCGCCCCAGGAGCGCGTAACCGACAGCGATCAGCGCCGCGTCTATTCGAACCGCGTCGAAGTGCGCAATCAGTATCGTGACTACAGCGAAACTTTCCTGGAAGGCGACATTCAGCTGAAGTCGAGCTTTGATCTCGGGCCAACCCGTCACAGCCTTACCTACGGCTTCGATGGCGATCATACCAAGGGTGATTACGCGGGTATCAACACCACCTACAACTCCCTGACCGGGACGACGACGGTGGCCACCAACCAGGGTTTCAGCTTCCCCCGCGTCGAGACACAGCGCGCCGACGTCTACATCCAGGACGAAATCGCGCTTCTTGATGATCGCCTGACCCTGACGCCGGGCCTCAGGCTCGCCACCTATTCGATCGACCCGACAGGGGATGCGACATATCCCGGGCTGCCCGGCTATGCGCCCGCGAAAAAGGAAAGCACCGAGCTGCTGAAGGCCTTCAGCGCAACCTACAAGCTCGACGAGACCTACTCTGTCTATGCGTCCTACGGAGAGGGCTTCAAGATGCCGACCTCGGCGCAGCTCTTCCAGTCGAGCACGGACCTCTTCAGCGGCTCCTCCATCATCCCTAATCCCGACCTGCGACCAGAATCGGTTCAAAGCTACGAGATTGGACTTCGTGGTGAGTATGAGCGTGGCTTCTTCAGCGTGAACGGCTTCTATGCCGACTACAAGGACTTCATCCGCAGCCTCCAGGCAACAACGATCCTCAATAGCAGCGGCACGCCCGTCACGGCCTATACCTCGAACAATGTCGAGGATGTCAGGCTCTGGGGCATCGAGTTCGGTGGCGAATACGAAGTTCTGGATTACACCACGCTCTCGGCCAATCTGAGCTGGAGCAAGGGGCGCCAGAAAGTCAGCGCATACTCTGCCGAAACGGCCTTCGATGGTGCGGCACCGTTTACCGCGGTTCTCGGGGTGAAGCACGAACTGCCGGAATACCACCTGCAATTCGAGCTGTTCGGCACCTTCGCTGCCGGCCGAACCGAGGCAAGCAACAGTGCCTATTACCTGCCCTCCGGCTACGCGGTCTTCGATGCCTATGCCAAGTGGACCCCGCGAGAAAACCTGGAAGTGACCTTCGGGATCGAGAACATCTTCGACCGCCGATACTTCCCGAACACGCTGACCGGCTACAACACCGTCGCCGGCTCGGCGGCGGTTGCCAATGTCAATCCGCTGGAACTGCAAACGGGGGCCGGTCGCACATTCAAGGTCGGCGCGACGGTCAAGTTTTGAGCCATACCGGTGCCGGGCAAGCAACCGGCACCACCCTTTTCAGAGGGAGCATCATGTCGACCCTGTTTCAACAGTTCAAACGTCTGATCGTCATTTGCATCTCGGCTCCGGGAGGCAAGTTCAGCGTTGCGCTTTATGCCCTGGCCATCGCTCTCAACCTCGGCAGCGTCTACGCTGCAGTTCGTCTGGTCGAGTGGACGGGTCAATTCTATTCTGCCATCGAAAAGGTGGACGGACCCGAAGTGCTCCGGCAGATTGGTATCTTTGCCCTGATCATCGCTTTGAATTCCGCGCGCGGCTTATCTTACGAATACCTGCGCAAGGTGCTGGAGATCCGCTGGCGGAAGGCTCTGACTGACCATGCGATCGCCTTGTGGACCCGCAACAAGGCCTTCTGGCATATGGCGGCTGACCCGGTCGATCGCATCGACAATCCCGACCAGCGAATTGCGGAAGACTGCCGCCTGTTTGCGCGCGGCCTGCTCGGCGAGACATTGGATTTGATCGGCGAGATCGTCGGCCTGTTTTCCTATCTGACAGTGCTATGGGGACTGTCCAACTTTGCCCTGTCGCTGGCTCCCCTCGGGCTGGACCTCGAGATCCCGCGCTACATGGTCTGGGCGGCCTTCCTCTATGTGGCGATCAGCAGCCTGATTACCCATCAGCTGGGTAAGCCGCTTAAAGGTCTGCTTGCCGAGCAACAGCACAAGGAGGCGAGCTTTCGGTTCGGCCTCGCTCGCTGGCGGACGGCTTTCGACGAGGTCGCACTTTCGAATGGCGAGGCGGCCGAACGGCGAAGCTTTTCGGCGCGCTTCGACGAGCTGGCTGCCAACTGGCGGCGACTGATCCGCGCTGAGCTCGTTCTGGGCAGCTTTACCTTCCCGTTTCGGCATTCCGTGCTGCGGATCCCGCTCTTCGTGGCGCTGCCGGGCTATCTGGCCGGTCATGTTGCTTTCGGTGGCTTGATGCAGCTCAGCATGGCCTTCTCCCAGGTAGTCACCACACTGTCCTGGTTCATCTTCTCCTATCGGGATCTCGCCGAACTTGTGGCCACGGCATCGCGCCTCGACGGCTTCCTTCAAGCCGCCGAGCGCCACGGATCGCATCCTTCGCCACTATCCAGGATAAGCCAATCACAGTCTCTCACGCTGCAGGACATTAGGGTTTGCTCGGCCCAAGGTGAGCTTCTCCTGAAACTGCCTGATATCTCGCTTGATCCCGGCTCTACCTTGCTTCTTCGGGGGCGATCTGGAATCGGCAAGACGACGATGGTCAAGCTTCTCGCCGGTTTCTGGCAGCATGGCTCCGGTTCAATCACGCTTCCTTCGGACAAGGTGCTTTTCCTGCCGCAGAAGGCCTATATGCCGCTCGGCTCCCTGGCCGATGCCGCCGCCTATCCCCGCACAATCGTTGATTTTGGACAGGAGACTGTGGCAGCGGCCCTGCACGCCGTTGGTCTCGAACGAATGACGGAACGTGCCGCGATCGAAGCCGAACGCGACCTTGCCTCACTGTCGGGCGGTGAAATGCAGAGGCTCGCACTGGCCCGTATTCTGTTGCAACGGCCGGATATTGCAATCCTCGACGAGGCAACCAGCGCGCTCGACCAGGCGGCCGAAACCGAGCTTCTGGCACGGATCCGCGAGCATTTGCCCGACATGATCCTGATCCTGATCTCGCATCGCGTCCCCCAGACGCCATCAGACATGCAGATCCACGATATCGACACCCATCCGAAAGTGCTGGCTGTCGCCAGCTGACGCCATCCTCCATCGAACCCATGACGGAACAGACATGACCATCAACGAACCCGTAACCCGACACCACCTGCAGGCAAAGGCAGAAGATATCATCCGGCGGCTCCCCGACATGGGCAAGTTGATGATTATCGGAAAGGGCAAGGGCGCCACCCACGAACGCATCGGCAAGGTCGAGATGGTAGGGGAAGTCTCTGGCCGCTTCGTCTGCGGTGGCGCCCATCACAAGTCCAGTATCGATCCGACCCTGGTCTGCGAGATCGTCTTCGATATCTCCAGCATCATGCAGAACCAGGTTTATCCGCGTCTGGAATTCAACAAGGCTGACGGCGGCACGCTTTTCGCAGTGGTCGGCTTCGAAGGGCTCGAACCTTTCGCAAATGTCTTGTCGGATCTGCAGAGGACTGTCGATCCGAATAAGCGGGACCTCACCCGGCCTGACAGACCGGATCTGGACCCTGCCGATCCGGGACGTCTGCCACTGGATCTAGCCCTGGCCGAGGGCTCTGCGATCACCATTCGTTATGACGAGCCCGGCTTCAGCCAGAGCTGGACGGGACCGGTTACCAAAGTCAGCCCCGGCATGGGCTTCATCAACATCATGACCGAGGATTTTCATCTGCATCTGCTCGGCGGCACGGTCGCACGCTGGGAAGAGACAGAGGTGGCCGAGGGACGGATGCAGCTTGCCGCCATAAACCACGAAGGGCAGCTGGTCGGCTTGACCCTACTGGTTCCAGCATTTGAAGATGCAGTTTGACGGTGGAGAAGGGCATGGTGGAACATCAGCCGGGCAGTTGGCGGGACGGTCATACGGGCGAGATCCTGCAGCATCAGGCGCTAATGCAGACGCTTGCTGAAAAGCAGGCGGTCTTGCTGGGCGAGACCCATGACCGATATGATATACATCGTTGGCAGTTGCATGTCCTTGCAGCGTTGCATGCTTACAAGGCTGATATCGTCGTCGGTTTCGAGATGTTTCCGAGACGCGTTCAGCCGGCGCTGGATCGCTGGGTTGCTGGTGCGCTCACCGTTGAGCAGTTTCTCGAGGAAGCGGAATGGGCAACGGTCTGGGGCTTCCAGGCCGAACTTTACCTGCCGATCTTCCACTATTGCCGGCAGTTCCGTCTGCCGATGAAAGCGCTCAATTGCCACCGACAACTGGTGACGGAGGTTGGCAAGCTCGGGTGGGAGGCGATCCCGGATGCGGAGCGGGACGGGTTGACGCCGGCACAGCCAGCGACCGCAGCCTATCGTCGCTTTCTCTTCGAGTATACGGGAGGTTCAAGGCCGGAACGTGCGGCTCAACATGCGGACGATCCTCAGTTCGATCGATTTGTTCGGGCCCAGCAGACCTGGGACCGTGCGTTTGCCTGCAATATCGCAACTGCGCTTGAGGCAGACCCGTCGGCTCTGGTCGTCGGCATCATCGGACGTGGGCATCTGGAATATGGTCACGGTACTCCAGCGCAGCTTGCCGATCTGGGGATTGAGCACGTTGCGGTTCTGTTGCCCGAGGACAGCTTGGAATTCGAGATTGAAAGAAAGCCCGGCATGGCCGATGCCCTCTTCATGCTTGCTCGACTCGACGCACCTGAATGAATCGCCAAATTCCACGGTGCTTCTTTGCGCAGCACTCGTCTCTTGGCGATGTTCATCTCAACTGGCGCTCATCTTTTGGCTCTCTAGACAGAGATGGTCCGTAGAGGCGAGAGGTCGTTGTGGGGCCGAGCCGGCGACGTCTCATGTCGCTCAATCCTCAGTTGGACGACATGTCCCTGGGAACTGTCGATGGTGTCGACATGTTTCCGTCGGTGCCACTTGGCACTCCCACCCAATCGAGGGGACGGCCCCAATTTTCCAAGCGCATCCTGCCCTTCGATCTAGCTACTTCTCAATTCCAATCCGAACTGATGGTTTGCTCGGGTATCTTGGAATGCAATTGGCACTGCTTGTGGCTATACTGCAGGCACCGCGACGGCAAACAGCCTCACGATCGCAAACCGCAACATAAGCCCTTTCGAGGCTGTTGCGCTGAAGGTGATCAATTCCTTGTCCGCATGTTACTCTTCTCTAAACGCCCTGGTGATCTGGTCGGTAAAGGGCTTCGCGAGGAACGAGATGACAGTCCTTTCCTCGGTCTCGATATAAACCTCGACGGGCATGCCGGGTGTGAGCTTGGCCGCGAGGTCGCCGAGGTCATTTGGGGAGAAGGTCACGCTGGTCTTGTAGAAGGGCAGGTTTGTTGCCTTGTCGACGATGGTTGCGCCTGGGATCATGTCGACGGCACCAACGATTTCCGGCGTGGTCTGCCGATTGAAGGCCGTGAAGCGCATGCGCGCGGTCTGGCCCACGAAGACACGATCGATGTCGGTGGGGGCGACCTTGACATGGACGTTGAGGGCACTGTCCCTCGGTACGATGGCCATGATCACCTGGCCCGGTGCCACAACGCCGCCGACGGTATGCGCCTGCAGGTCGTAGATCGTGCCGCTTTCCGGCGCCTTGACCACCGTGCGGTCGAGCCGGTGGGTGAGCTGAAGGGCACGTTGCTCCAGTTCTGAAAGCCGGGCTTCGACCGAGACGATCTCCTTTTGCAGTTCCGTCCGGCTGGTCTGGTCGACCGACATCAGTCGGACCTTGAGTTCGCTGATCTGGCCTTCGGCCTCGGCAACACGGGCGAGAAGATCGCCGATCGTGCCCTCGATGCGAACCATCTGGCGGCGCAACCCGCGCAGTTCAGCCGCCTTGGCGAGGCCCTTCTGCACAAGACCTTCCTGCATGGCGAGTTCTTCGGCGAGCAGTTCGCTCTCGGAGTGGTTCGCCTTTTCCTGTTCTCTCAAGCCGTCGATCTGGTTGCCCAGCTGCGAGATCTGCATTTCGATCTGCTGCTTCTGGTTTGCCCGCATGTCCCGGTTCTCGGCAAACAGCTTGCTCTCCTCCCGCGTGATGTCCGGGGAAAGATCGAGACCGTCAAAGGACAGGACGTTTTTACCGTCGCGCTCGGCAACGAGGCGCGCGCGCATCGCCTTCAGCTGGGCGACCTGCGATGTGACTATACCGAGCTCAATGCGCAGCTGCGTGTCGTCGAGGCGCAAGACGACGTCGCCCTTGTCGACCAGAGAGCCTATCTTCACCGGGATCTCGACGATTGTACCACCATCCACATGCTGGACCTGTTTGGTCTCGCCGATGACGACGAGTTCGCCTTGCGAGATGACGGCGCCCGCGAGCTTCGCCTGGGCGGCCCAGCCGCCAATCCCGACCGTCAGGGCAAGACCGAGTACGGTCGCTGCGAGCATGCGTCCCTTCAGCCCCTTGCCGGAGAGCGAGACTTGCGTGTTCTTGTCATCAAGGCGCTGTGTCATGGTGTGTCCCCTTACGCAGTTTACAGGTTCGGCCCGAAGCGGTGCCGATCACGAGCTTCAGATCAGGCCACGAGGCCCTCGACCTGGCCCGGCAGATGGAAGGCCGTCAGGATCAGGTCGTCTTCATCGAGGTCGTGCGCACTGATGATGACGATCTCGTAGTCCTGATCACCGTCGATGTCCGTCACGAGCTGCAGCACCTGATGGCCCGCATCGTCGTCGTCGATCATCTTCTTGTAGAGTTTGACCAGGGTCTTGTGGTCGTGGCGGTCGAGTTCCAGCGAGTTCTCGCCATCGTCGAAGTAGAGCCGGCCCAACTCCCGTTCGAGCTTCGACAGGTCGACCTTGTCGCCGACGTCGAAGTCGCGGATCTCGTCATGCCCTGCACCGTAATTGCTGATTGAGGCGACGGAGCCGAAAACGAAACTGTCCTGACCGCCCCTGCCATAGAGAATGTTGACTGCAGAACTCGCGGTGATCGTGTCATTTCCGGCCCCACCGACGGCATTCTCGATCGAGGTCAGGCGATCGCTGCCGATCTCCGCCCCCGCTGCGACGCCCGCCTCGAGATCGATCCCGACCGCCATGGTCGCGGAAGATGCATCATAGGTGTCCGCACCTTCACCACCATGGATGACGTCGTCGCCGTCATCGATGCCCGGTGTCGGCGCATCCAGCGGCATCTGGGCCGAGGTGCGCGCTTCAAGAACGGTCTGGACACCTGCGACGAACACATCGTCGCCCTCATCACCGACCATGACGTCATCGCCAGCACCGCCGGCAAGCGTGTCGTGGCCCGTGCCGCCGTCCAGCACGTCATTCCCTGCGTCTCCCGTCAGGACATCATCTCCAGCCTCGCCGAACAGCCGGTCGTCGCCGTCACCACCGGACAGAATATCCTGCCCGTCGCCCCCCATCAGTGTGTCGCGTCCGGCCTCGCCGAACAGCATGTCGTTGCCGGCGTCGCCGAACAGGACATCGTCGCCCTCGCCGCCGAAGATGCGGTCATCGCCATCACCACCATGAATGACATCGCGGCCTTCGCCACCGATCAATACGTCGTCACCCAGGCCGCCGAGGATCAGGTCGTCGCCCTCGCGCCCATAGACCGTATCGTTGCCGGCTCCGGCGTCGATCAGATCCTTGCCCGGTTTGCCGAGGAGAATGTCGTCTCCATCGGTTCCGGTGATCTCGGTTTCGGCATGCGCACGCAGATCGAGAAAGCCCTGGCCCTGGACCGAGGCCTTGCCGTCGCTCAGCGTAAAGGTAAGGTTTACCAAGCCTTGGCTGTCGCGTTCGGGGACATAGATCCAGGCATCGTCGCCATAAGCGCGGATCTCGCCCGATGTCGCGCGGATGGCGGAGATCGTCAGCGGATCGCCGTCCGGATCTACGGCTGCGCGCGCAAGGTCGGCCCACATCAGGAGCATCGACAGGTTGACGAGGCCCGTTCCCAGATAGATCGGCCCACGGGACAAGGGGGCACGATTGGTCGGCGCCGGCGGGTTCCCGGAAGTGCCTCCACTCGAGGAGCCCCCGCCAGACGAGATATCGACCGGTAGACCGCCGTCATCAGGCGCATCGCTGTTGCCGTCTCCCGCCTGACCAGCGGCCGGGGCATCGTTTGCAGCACGCGGAAGCCCGAAGGCTGCAAGCTTCGGCTTGGCCACGCTTGGCGTGACGAAGCGGAAGTCGTTGGCCGCGACATCAATCGATACTCCCTGGAACGGGCGTCCGGCATAGCCGCCTTCGAGCGTAAAATCCTGAGCGTTGAAGCGGATCGAGGAGTAGAGCCGGCGCGGTGGCTCGATCTGCTCGACCACGTCCTCATAAGCCCGCTGGATCTCCTGCCAGAAGGCGGCGATGTCCAGCCCGGCCTCGGGCGCATCCAAAACCGGTGCTGTCGTGCCGTCGTCGAGAGCCACGGGCTTCTGTTCGTCCGGGGCTTGTGCATTGGGCGACGGATTGACGATCTCGCGCAGCCGCCCGAGATAGGCGCCGAGCCCCATGGAAAGCACGGCGAAGATGCCCGGCGACCAAAGCGTGCGATCAGGCGTATCGGGCAGAGCAAACCTGCGCGCCGGCGCCTTGGCCGATTGGGCATCGCCATGGCCGAGCTTCAGGGCCTCGTCATGATCGGTAATGGAGCTTGCCATGACCCCTTACTCCGCCGCGATCGGCATCAAGCGGGTCGGCCGCAGCGGCTTCTCCTGCGTGTTGGCCGGGACCTTGATGATCTCCTCCTTCGGACCGAAGGAGACGAGCTTGCCGCCCTGGACCACGCCGACCATGTCGACAGCCTGCAGCACGCTCGGGCGATGCGCAACTATGACGACGATGCCGCCGCGTTCGCGCACCTTGACGATCGCCTTCATTAGCGCCTCTTCGCCCTCGGCATCGAGATTGGAGTTCGGCTCGTCAAGCACCACCAGGAAGGGATCGCCGTAAAGCGCGCGGGCAAGCGCCACGCGCTGCCGCTGGCCGGCCGAGAGCGATTGGCCACTCGGGCCGATCTGGGTCTGGTAGCCGTTCGGCAAACGCACGATCAGATCATGAATGCCGGCGGCGCGTGCGGCCCGGAAGATCATCTTGGAATCGGCATCCGGATCGAAACGGGCGATGTTGTCGGCGACCGTCCCGTCGAGAAGGGCCACTTCCTGGGGGAGATAGCCGACATTCTCGGTGAAGAAGCTGGTCGGCCACTGCTTGAGATCGGCGCCATCGACGCGAACCGAGCCGCGCAAAAGCGGCCAGATACCGAGGAGCGAGCGCGCGAGCGTGGTCTTGCCGCCGCCGGACGGACCGATCAGCGCCAAGGCCTGACCGGCCGAAAGCCTGAAGGAGACGTCGCTCAGAAGCACGGTACCGGTCGTGGGGGCAACCGTCGTCATGCCTTCGACGACAAGGTCCTCGCTCGGCGCCGGCAGGTCGAACTGTGTCGGCGGACGGTCGAGCACGGCGAGGGTGTCCTTGATCCGCGACCAGGAGCGGCGTGCCGAGATCACGCCCTTCCACTGGGCGATCGCCTGGTCGACCGGGGCAAGGGCACGGCCCGTGACGATCGACGAGGCGATAATGGCGCCGGCTGACATCTCGCCCTGGATGGTGAGATAGGCGCCAAGGCCAAGTGTTGCCGACTGCAGCATCATGCGCAGGACCTTGGAAATGCCGGCAAAGGTGCCGGCGATGTCGGAGGTCGCCGTCTGGGTATCGAGGTGACGGCGGTTGGCGCTTTCAAAGCGGTCGATCGCGCGGTCCGTCATGCCCATCGAATGGAGGATGTCACCGTTGCGGACATGATTGTCCGAGACGTTGTTGCGCTGGATCGCGGCCCGCGTCATCTCCTTGGCGTGGCGGCGCGAGAGAAGCTCTGCCGCGATTGTCAGGCATGCGAGGAAAAGCGCGCCGCCGAGTGTCATCATTCCGAGCACCGGATGCAGCATCCAAACGAAGACCAGGTAGACCGGGATCCAGGGCAGGTCGAACAGAGCGACCGGGCCTGCACCCGACAGGAAGGAGCGGACCGTATCGACGTCGCGGCCGCGCTCAGACGCTTCCGCCGAGGAATAGCCGAAGCGCGGCATGTCGATCACCACCCGGTGGACGAGCGGCGCGATCTGGCGATCGACATTCGAGCCGAAACGCACCAGCATCTGCGATCGCAGGATGTCGAACATACCCTGGAACAGGTAGAGGCCGACGGCGATCACCGAGAGCCAGATCAGGGTCGGTACGCTGCCGCTGGTCAGCGCCCGGTCGTAGATTTGCAGCATGTAGAAGGCGCCGGTCAGCGCCAGAATGTTGATAATGCCCGAAAGGCCGAAGACGAAGCCCGTCACGAGGCCGATACCGGACAGTTTGTAGCTTGACTGCTTGTTCATGGCTTCCCCCACTCAACGTCTGTCTGCCGGCCCGGGCGGGCCGGCAGTGCTGCCATGTCGTCCTCAGGATACGCCGAGGAAGTCGTTGATCGTCAGGTTGTGGCGGCCTTGCAGCGAGAGTTCGAAGTCCGCCGCATTGTCCCCTTGCGTATTGCCCCTGATCACCGTGAACTCTTCGCCGTCGCGCATCTCATGCGTGATGGTCACGTCGCCGATCGCATCGATGGTCTGGCCAGCCTCGAGCTTCATCGCACCCATGCCGGAGAAGTCGATCCGGTCGCCGGTCTGGAAGCCGTAGATCGTGTCGCCATTCGCATTGGCTGCCGAGGTGAACTTGAAGATATCGTCGCCAAGCCCGCCATCGATGACGTTGACCGCCGAAGAGGCTGTGATCGTGTCGTGGCCGGAACCGCCGATGAAATTCTCGAAGCCGTAGAAGGTATCCGAGCCCGTTGTCCCGCCGCTCACCGAGCCACGCTGGTTGAAGCCATTGCCGAGATCGACCGTCAGGTTGGCGCTGGTCGCTGCATAGTCCAGCGTGTCGGTGCCGTCTTCGCCATAGTAGACGTCATTGCCGTCATTCAGCGTCGCAATCACCGTGTCGTCGCCGGCACCCGCCCAGACACGGTCGTCGCCTGCTCCACCCTCGATCACGTCATTGCCGGCATCGCCGAAGATGAGGTCTGCACCGGCCCCGCCGAAGACGATGTCGTTGCCACCGCCGGCATGCACCTCGTCATCGCCGAGCCCGGCATTGATGACGTCATTGCCGTCACCGCCCGACACCACGTCGTCGCCGTCCTCGCCACGCAGAATGTCCGAGCCGCTCTGACCGACCAGAACATCCGTCCCAGCACCACCCAGGATCGTGTCGTCACCACCGGCGCCAACAAGTGCATCCGCAGAGGCTGTGCCGATCAGCGTCAGTGCTGCAATCGGAACCGGCGTTGGCGTCGTTCCACCACCCGTGCCTGTGCCGCCGCCTGTACCGCCGCCTGTGCTGCCACCAGAGCCACCACCTGTGCCAGAGCCGGCGCCATCGCCGTCCCCTTCGCCTTCCGAGGCGCCGTCGTCCTCATCTTCACCGTCTTCACCACCGTCGTCTTCATCGTCGTTGTCGGTCTGGCCGTCATCGCCGCCGTCACCGTCGTTATCACCGTTGTCTTCCCCGCCATCGGTGGGGCCATCCTCGAGATCCGACGAGAAGATGTCTTCCGGCAGGCCGGTGAGACCGGTGTTGCGGGTGACGATGTCAGAGAAGCCCTGGCCATCGATGAAGTTCTCATAGAGGTCGAAATTGTCGAAGCGCTCCAGATAGTAGAGGCGATCCGCTTCCTGCAGGCGATCGAACTGCTCATGCAGGACGACCCAGAAGGTATCGCCGGCCATGCCGCCGTTGAAGTGCCTCTCGGCAAGACCACCGACCCAAAGGTCGACGCGATCAATGCCCTTGACCAGACCGGTGCCATCGGGCTGGACCGCGACGACATTGCCGTTGATTGCCTTGAAGGCTGCGATCTGGTCGGCCTGCAACACGAGATCCGGATAAGCTGCGATGAACTGCGCAAGTACGACATCGCTGAGCCCGTTGCGCTGCTGGAAGTCCTGCCAGCTGGAGTAGGGGTTCATCGAACCGCCATTGGCTTCGAGGAACTCGACAGCGAACTTGATGTAGGGATCGGTCGAGGCCTGCAGATCGGCCTTGACCTGATTGAGCGTGCCGAGACCGACGTCGCGTCCACGCGCCACGTTGAAGGCGAAGAGATCGGCGCGGATACGCACGAGGTCGTTTCGAACCGCATCGACGATGTTGAAGTCTACGTCTTCCGCCGGTTGCTCGACGATGCCAGCAAGGATCGCGCCGGTGCCAAGCTGCTCATAGCCGGGCTTCGGATCGTAACCCATGGCCTGCAGCTGCGCGACCTGTTGCGGTGTGAACACATCGTTGGTCGGGTTCAAGAAGGCATCGAACAGATTGACCGAGACGTTTTGCCCATCCGGCCCCTTGACCGTGATCGTGTCGCCGATCAGCGAGTGGCCGATACGGTAGACCGCAGCCGCAAACTCGTGGCTGATGCCGGCGTTTGCCGTGTCGTTGTACCCTTCGAAGCCATGGCTGCCGTTGCCCTGGATGCCGCCGATGAGCGCATCGGCGAATTCCGTGAAGACGACGCGTTGATACTCGGCTTCATTGACCATCTTGGCCGCCTGGAAGAGTTCCTCCGGGGTGCCCTCAAAACCTGCAGCCTGCAGCTTCTCGACATGGAAGTTGTGGTTGCGGGCCCAGATGGTGTGCATCGAGGTCAGCGTGAAGTTTTCGTTCGCACGACCGTCACCGCCGATATAGTGATCAAGCGGGCTGATCATCGGGTTGGCGTCGAGCAGAAGTGCGTGGCTCGAGCCCATGAAGTCACCCGCGAGCTGCCGGACGACGGTCATGTTGTAGCCGTCCGCCTGCGTCCACAGGGTCGGATAGTACTCCATCAGGGTCTTGCCAGTGCCGAGGCCCGGCCCTTCGAACACGGTTGCGGCCGCCCGGTGATGGTCGAGCAATTCGCGCAGCGTCGACATCAGGTGGAAGCCAGGTGCCGAGGGATCTTCCGGACCCATCAGGATATGCGAACCGACGCCGCCATTGCCGTCGCTTTCGCGCAGGAACTGCCCGACGATCACATTCGAACCATAGACCTGGTTCTGGTCGACGTAAGGTGAGGTCTTGTTGGTATGCTGGGGCGTATCGCTCGCCGATTGCAGCGGGCTCGCCAGAGAGCCACGGGTGAGATCGGTGAAATTGGCCGCCGTCGGTCCGGGGATGTCCGCACCGTCGATGATCACCTTGCCGGCCCCACCCTTTGGCAGGAAGTCGAGACCGTGGTCGAAATACTGACCGAAGGCCATGAAGAAGATGTTGGCCTCATTCGGCGCCTTCGGCAGGTTTGCCTCCTGCGCACCGATGGCATTGGAGATCGCCCGTGGATCGAGCCCGTCGAAGATCGGGTTGAGGGCCCGGTTGATGATGTTGCCCTGGGCATCCAGCTCGACGCCGGCTCCATAGCGGGCTTCGGTCAGGCGGAGGAAGGGCTCGTCGGCGGAGCCGAACGTCGGATTGTCGATGTTGTTGCCGTTGCCCGAGAGATCACGGATGCCGCCAGCACCTGCCGTATCATCATCTCCCTCGAAGGCGGGCAAGCCCTTGAGGAGGTTGGTGATGCCCTGGATATCACGCGCCGTGTATTCAAAGGCGCCTGCGGGACCGGGAATTGTACCGGGGTTCTCGACCCCATGTTCGCTCGGGACAGCAAGCTGTGGCACCTCGCCCGAGAAGGTTATCGAGTGCGGCCCATTCGAAAGCGTTTTCGTGCCGTCGCCGTTCTCTGTCAGCGCATAGTCTGTCGGATTCGCGCCTTCGGGGATCTCAACGACATCCTGTGCACGCAGGGTACCGATGATCGTGTCCTGGCCCCCGGCGCCTCGGAATAGAATTCGATGCGCGGACTCCAGATCCGCAATGTTGACCGTGTCGTCTCCCTCGGAACCTTCGATCGTAATCGTATTGAAGTTGAGGTTGGTCGGGTTGAAGTTACCGATCGGGATGACAAGATCGTTCCCCGGACCGGTGTTGATGATGATTTCCTCGATATTGTCGAGCTCGGCGATCACGTTGTTGTTGGCCGTACCATTGCGAGTGATAACGATCTCGGTGTTGGCATTGAGAGTCCGGCCAGGCAGCGCGAGCCAGTCGGCTCGGGCATAGATGCGATAGGTTTCTGCTGTATTGTTTCCGTTGACGATGAAGGTGTCATTGGTGCCTGCGCCACCATCGATGAAGTCGCGACCATCTGTACGGGTAAAGACCGGTATGCCCAGTACCAAGATCGGATTATCCACCGTCCAGCTAATGGTGTCATCGCCAGCGCCAGCGTTGATTGTGTCATTGCCACCATTGCCTGCGATGATATCGGCCCCATTCGTGCCGTTGATGCTAGTGCCGAGACCACTTCCGCCGATCGTGTCACCGACGGGAGTGGTCGGTGCGGAGGTCACCGTCGTCAGCGCACCAGCGCCATCGGTATATGTCACTTGAACCCGCAGCAGATTGCCGACCTGTGCCGCAACTGGCGTAAACGTCGACGCGGTGGCAGCTGCGATGTTACCCCAGGTCGCCCCATTGTTGGTCGACACCTGCCACTGATAGGCAAATGCACCGAGGCCATCCGGATCTGCAATGCCTGCCGTATTGACGGACAGTTGCTGGGGCCGCGTGGGCGTCAAATCGGAAATCACGGGAACACCGCTCTGACCTTCCTGCGCGTTCGTTACGGTGACCGTGAGAGCCTGGGTGTCGACTGCAATTCCGTCCGAGACCTGGACCACTACGTCATAGACGTTGTTGCCGCCGGCATCCGTCGGTGCTTCGAAGTTCGGCGCAGAAATGAACGACAGAACACCAGTGTTCTCATCAATCGAGAACAATCCGGCATCTGCCCCACCGCTGATCGAATAGGTCAGCACCTGACCCGCATCGAGCTCCGTTGCGGTTACGGTGGTAACGACGGTCAAGTTTTCGGGACGAGAGACTGCGGCCGTATCACCGCCGCCGTTCGACGTGATGACGGGTGGCCGGTTCAGCAGATCCTCGAGCAAGACCGTTGAACCGTCTCCGAAGCGCAAGGCTTCGATGTTCGAAAGGCGGTCCGTTCCGTCAGACGTAACCAGCCCAAGCGTACCGTCTGGATCGACCGATACATGGGTGACAGTGACGCTACCGTCCGTGTTGACTTCAAACGAGTAATTTTCGCGCACATCAGAGTAGACTGCGACGTCGACATCTCCCGATTTGCCGCCGTCGACGATTTCGCGAACGATCTTCATCTGGCCTGGCGTGATCGTACGCTCAAGCAGAAGGTCGGAGAGAGCCTTGCCGCCGAAAGCCGGCGCCGTATTCGCCGGGATTTCACCATTGACGAGCTGCGACTGCAGATAGACGGGACCTGCGAGGCTGTCGGCCGTATAAATGGGTCCATCTGGCGTTGGCGAGATCCTGATCCGCACATTCAACCAGGCGTCGCCATCAATGACGTCGTCGCCACCGCGGCCTTCGATGAGATCGCTGCCGCCGCCGCCGAGCAGGATATTGCCGTCGTCGAAGGCGATTTCGGCTTCGCGGGCGGCTTCGCCTACAGTTGTGGATGTCTGGACGAGGTTGCCCAGCAGTTCCCGCAGGCCGGCGATGCGATCGATGCCTGCCTGGCTGAGGTGGTGCTTGACCATGGTGTTTTCGGCGCCGGCAAGGTTCGCACCCGGCTCGGCCTCGGGATCCGGCGTTGACGGGAAGGCCGTCGCGCGATTGTCACCGCGAAGCACGTCGTTCTGCTTGTAACCCGAAAGACCTTCGACAGCGTCGAAGCGGTTGCGCAGGATGTCTTGCTGGTCGGTCGTGAAAATCGGCTTGGTCAGATCCGCATCGGCATTTTCGCTGTTGCCCTTGTAGATCGCCCAGTCATAGCCCCACATGCCTTCATTGCGCATGACGCTTTCGCCCTGCACCATGATGTCGTCGCCGGACTCGGCGTCAAAGTCATGTTCGTTCTCGCCGGCGAACATGACGTCGTGGCCGAGGATAGTCGAGTTGAAGAACAGTTCGGAATTGTCGCCGGCTGTCGTGTCGAAGCCGTTGCCGCCTTCGATCCAGTCGTCGCCTTCGTTGCCGAGCAGGAAGTCGCCGCCTTCGCCGCCGAGCATGAAGTCGTCGCCTTCGCCGCCGAACATCTCCTTGCCATCAGGGCCGGCGATCAACACGTCAGAGCCCTGGTTGCCAAAGACAAGCGCCAGGCCGGAGCCGCCATGGATGACGTCGTCTCCTTCCTCACCCATGAGGAAGTCGGTTTCGCCGATGTCGGTGCCGGAATTGGTGATGATATCGTCGCCTTCACCCCCGTGGATCTTGTCGACACCATAGCCGGCTTCGATCCGGTCATTGCCGCCACGGCCCCAGACGGTGTCGTCGCCGCCACCAGAAATGATGATGTCGTCACCGTCAGTGCCCTGGATCAAGGCGTGATCGAGACTGTTGAACTGGAGGAAATTGGTGCTCGCATCCCGCTTCACCATGGGCGACAGCGCGTTCTGGAAGAGATCGGTACCCGTCGGATCGTCGTACCCCCACTTCTCCTGCTCTTCGAGGTCGACGTAGAGCACATGATCCGGGACGGAGAAGATGTCGCCCGGCACGGCATATCCGGTCTCGCCGATATCGGTGTTGCGGATGACCATTTCGGCGAAGGAATTGGCTTCCAGTTCGTTGAGAAGGTTCAGACCCTGGGTGCGCGACAGATAGTAGAAACGGTCGCCGTTCTGCAGGTTTTCAAGCTGGAGTTCGAAGACGAAGGAGAAGGTCGAGCCCAGCATGCCGCCGAAGGCCATCTTCTTCTCGGCCAGACCGCCAATCCAGAGATCGACGTCGTTGAGGCCGCCAAGGCTCTGCGCATATTGCCCTGTGCCATTGAGGAAGGCCTGGCGATCCGTCTCATCCAGCGTGCTGTCACCGAAGACGAGCTTCATCGCTGCATCACGTTTGGCCTCAGCAGTCGTGGCACCGGTAATCGTCGCATGCGTTCCATAGGCAGCGATAAAGTTAACGATCGATGCCGGGTTTTTGAGGTTCATGCCGAAGTCGACCCAGTTCTTGTAGGGGTCGAGCTGTGTGTCGCCGTTGGCGATTTCCTTGAACTGGGCGCGCGCAGCATTGAGGCCCGGAAGACCGGTCTCGCGGCCGCGAGCGATGTTCAGCGCCGCAAGGTCGAGCGGAATGCCAACCAGATGGTTGCGCAGAACGTCCGTGACGAATTCGTCGATCTCGTTGCCGATCTGACCGGTCATGCCGCGAATGACGGCGCCGGCGCCCTGATCGGCCGTGATCTCACCCGGTGCGTAAGCTGTCGGGTTCAGGAAGGCGGTGAACAGGTCCATCGACGACTTGGCACCTGAGGCGCTCACGCTGTCTACCGTCTCATTCAGCATCGAATGGCCGAAGCGATAGACGACATGGGCGAACTCGGCGAAGATCGCCGGATTGATATCCATCGACGGATTGAAGACGAAGGCGTCGACATCCGGCTGGACCTTGCGGGCGAACTCTTCGAAGACCAGATGCTGGTACTGCATTTCGGTGGTGAAGCGGGCTGCCTGGAACAGACGCTCGCCATCCCAGTTCAGCGTGGCAAGGTTACCCGGCAGAGCCGTCACGTCCGTCGCGAGCCATTCGTTCAGGAAGGCGAAGTTGCCGCTTTGGGCCGCAGCGATCGCCTGAGCCTTCACCTGCTCGACAATGCGGTTGTGCTCGGAGTGAAAAATATGGTGAACCGCCGTCAGGCCGATGTTTTCGTTGCCACGCCCGTCACCCGTGACGAAATGCGCGTCGAGCAGTTCGTTGTCATAGGTGGTGGCCTGACCGAACTCATTGAGCGGGATGGCATTGTTTGCGACAGCATCGGTATCCGCCGTCTTCATGATGGCGGGGGTGGCCGGGTTACGGTCGTGATCGACCAGGCCGGGCACAGCATTATGCGCGATGTCGTCGAGGAAGGCATGGCTGGTCAGGACGGCATTTGCGAGGCTTATCGGCGTCGTGAGGTTGCCTTCAACCCAGACGATGTTGTTCGGAGTGCCAGTGGCGACCATCGGAAGGCCATTCGGGCCGCGGACGAATTCGCCGTAGGCGTCCATCTTGAACAACGGCACGGCCCCGACGAACTCATCCGTCAGGTTAATGCCAAACATGTCACGCGCCTGTTCCTTGACTTCCCCCCATGTCGCGATCCCCTTGGCCCCTTCGAGCAGGTGACCCGTCGATACGGGCTTGCCGTCGACCAGCTTGTATTCGCGCAGGAAAAGTTGCTTCGAAGCGACGGAGGAGTAGGTCTGGTTCTGATCGACGAACGGCGTGGTCAGGTTGAGCGGCTGTTGTGGCGCGCGTGTCAGCACCATGTAGTTGGTGAAACTGCCGGGCACGTAAAGCGGGTCATCAGGGGCGAGCGGAATGTAGATCTTGTCGTTGCCGCCCTTCTGGACCAGATCGAGGCCGTGATCGAAGAACTGGCCGAACAGCGTGAACCAGGAATTGTAGGGCGCCGATAGGCCTTCGTCCGGCGCCACGTTCTCGATCAGTATGGAAGGGCCATCGAAGGTGATGCCGTAGGTCGTCTCAAGCGCAGGCGCCACCGTCTTCGTGACGTCAGCAATGAGCACTGCAACAGTCTTCTGTTCGGCTGCCGGAAGCAGACCGTTGGCCGTCTTGGCCGAAGCCAGAAGCCCATCGAACTGCGTCTTGATTGCCGTCACAGCGTTGAGGACATTGCCTGTGAAGCCGGCCTGCAGGAGGGCCGTGTAGATCGCAGCGGGGTTGGACAGCGTCTGATCGACGATGAGGTTAGAGATCAGTCGGGGATCCGCATCGGCCACGGCGCCGGTCGGGTTGTAGGCGCCGCCGATCGTTGTGAAACTGTTCTGCCCGGTCCGGATCTGAAACGTGTCCCCGTCGCTGACGCGCCACTCGTCGCCAAGCAGGTCGAGGAACGGCTGATCGACGGCGCCCCAATTCTCGCGACCGGCGCCCAGATTGTTGTAGCTGCCGTCGACGGTGCGCAGACCGTAGGGTACGTGCTCGGCGCTGATCGCGAGCGTTGCGCCGGCAGTGCCCGCCGGCACCAAGTTGCCGAGCTCATCGACCCAGATGTTCATCAGGGCCTTCGCATCGGCCCCAGAATGAGCGATCGAGTTTGCTTCGGCGATCTTGATCTGCCGCAGGATGAATTCGAGATCGTGCTGGTTGACCTGGACCATGCTTTTATCGGGGAAGCCCCCGCCTCCGATGTTCGCCCCTGTACGTCCTGTCAGGGTTTTGTCAGGAGAGCAGGGTCTCACAGCCACGCGGAATGGTAAGGGTACTTGGTCTCGCGAAATCATGGATCAAAGTCCAAACTTAGTTCAGACCTTGGTCTGAACTTCTGCAGAACGCAGTCGACAAGAAGACTTAAGCGTGCATCAATTCGAGCCCAAGTGTAGGCAGGGAAACTGCATCACTATACTGGGTGCCTCTGGAAGGCGCGGGGGAAGGGAAAACCGATGCTTATGCCCTGGGCAGAACTCGGCCCGGTGTGATGAACACCAAGTCGAAGAAGATTGCACATGAAATTGCGCCGCTATCCTTGGTCCAGAGCGCCTGGACAAGGCTGAAATCCCTGTCGCTGTCGGCACAGTTCCTGATTGCGGCATCCCTGATCGTCTTTGGCCTGATGACCGGCGTGAGCCTGTTTGTCGCCGCACAGGTCGAAAAGGCGGCCCGGAATGCGGCGGGCTCCGCAGGAGGCGTCAGACTGCAGACCCTCGTCGCCCCCCTGTTGGAGCGCGCCGAAGACGGGGAGTTTCGCTTCGATGAGAAATTTCAAGCCAATGTTTCGAGCCTGATCGGGACCGGGCCTCCGGGACAGCGGATCATCAACATCAAGATCTGGTCTGCCGATGGCCGACAGGTCTATCCACCTGATGCCTCCGGGGAGCCCCTGCTGTTTGACGAGCTCGAACAGGCCCTCGCCGGAAGGACGATCGTCTCCCGTACCACGGTTGCCAAACACGCCTATACGGACGAAGAGGAAGCCCAGTCTCTTCTCGAGGTTTATAGTCCTCTCGTCAGGTCGTCCGAAGGTGTGGTTTTGCTGGCGGGTGAGATCTACGAAGAATCCGAAGTGCTCGAACGGCAGATTGCAGAGACCCGGCAAACGTCGATGGCTGGCGTCTTTCTTCTGTCTGTGCCGATGCTGTCAATGCTCTATCTTGTGGTCAGGCGAGGCGCGCAGCTTATCGAACAACAGCGCCGAACTCTGAAGGAAAGCCTCCGCAACGCCATCGAGCTGTCGGTTGAGAACAATCGCCTCCGCCTCCTCGCCGACAATGCGCGGACAGAAGCCGGCAAGCTGAATGAGCGCATCCTGGATCAGATCGGTGCGGACCTGCATGATGGTTCGGTTCAGCTTCTCACGCTCCTGAAGCTGCGTTTGAGCGATCTGGTCACGCCGCGGCCGGATGTCTCCCCAGAGATGCGGGATGCCCTCACCAAGATCCTGGATCTCGTGGGCAGTGTTCTCGATGAGGTACGTAACCTGTCGGCCGGGTTGGTGCTTCCCGAGCTTGAGCATGCCACCATTGACGAGGCTCTCCAGTTGGCAACCAAGCGTTACCTTGAGATCACGGGACGTGAAACGGTCTTGACTGGGGGCGCGGGCACGGATCTGCGCATTCCTGATCTGTCGATCTGCCTCTACCGGTTTGTTCTCGAAGGGCTGATGAACAGCTACCGTCACGCCCACGGTAATTCTCACATGGTGCGCTGCAGCTTCAAACGCGGACGTCTGTTCGTCGCGGTGGTGGATATTGGCCAACGCCCGGTCTTGTCGTCGAAACGTGAGGTGCAGAGGGCGCGATTGGGCAAGGTCAGCCAGAAGCGACGCGTTCGCACATTTGGTGGTCGGGTACGCTATTTCCCTCGCCGAAACGGTTCATTTGTTGTGGCGAGCTTGCCGATTGGAAACGTCGACTGATACCAAGTGTTGATGACAAGAAGCCATCCTATCTGTTCCTATCATCGACACTTGGTACGATCGTCAGCTTGCGATCCGGTCCCGCGGCGACGTCCGGTTCCTCACGGCAATCACGAGTTCGACGCGATTGCGGACGTTGAGTTTGCTCATCAGTGAAGTCATGTAGTGTTTGACCGTCTTTTCGCTGATGTTCAGGCCGACGCCGATTTCCCTGTTCGTCATGCCCTTGAGCAGGCCGCTGACGATCTGCTCCTCGCGATGGTGTAGCTGCTCACGCGGCTGTGCCTTGCGCCGCAGCTCCGACGTCTTCATCGACACGATGACTTTGGTTGCAAAGCCGGGTGTGATGTAGGTCTCGCCGCTGTGAGCACTGATGATGGCGTGATGCAAATCCGAAGATGATGCGCCCTTGAGGACATAACCGCTGATGCCAGCTTCGATGAGTTCGACGGCGGGCTGGATCGCGCTGGAAGCCGTGAAAACGATAACCTTGGTCGCGGGATAGGAGGCCAGCATAACGTCGATCGCTGCGAAGGCATCTCCCGGCATGCTCAGATCCATGACGATTACGTCCGGATGATGGTTTTCCAGGATGTTCAGGGCATCCACGCTGTTATGGCCCATCGCCACGACATCAAGATCAGCCTTGGTCCTGTACAGGCTGACCAGTCCCTCCAACAGTATCGGATGATCGTCTACAAACGCGACACGTACAAGCATTACCCCTACCCCTCTAGGGATATATTTACCATGGCAAATACCTTTCAGGAAGCAGTTGTTTAAGTTTCAGTTAATACTGGCGCGGCCTTTTCTGGTAGAGTCGGCGAGCCGGCGCCTCGGCTGCAGTTGCTGGTCTGCGCTGGGCCACGACTACTGTGATACCAGTTTGACCCTCAAAGCGATTTACGGCGGGCCAGCTTATATTCTAAACCGTATATGTTTATTATCTAATATTGACTTCTTGGAAGCCTTTAGTTGGCGAGTGATGAGCTTGGCGTTTGCGCTTACTGTCGGGTTCGACCAGACAATCTGGAAAGCCCGTCATTGGGAATTGCGCGCTGTCGGTGGACGAGCTTCAACGCAGCCTAACGCGCAATCGCCAGAGGTTTCCGCGTTGGCTCGTGGATCATGACGTCCATCGGCAAACCATAGATGCGCTGGAGTGCTTCAGGCGTCATGATCGTCTCTCAGGCTCCCTGCATGATCACGCGGCCTGAATGGAGCGCCGTGATGGTGTCGCAAAAGCGGGACGCCATGTTGATGTCGTGCAGCACGATGATGATGCCGAGACCCTTCTCCTGAGACAGCTTGCGGACCAGTGAAAGGACCTCGATCTGATGGGAAATATCGAGGGCCGAGATCGGTTCGTCGAGCAACAGGTATTCCGTATCCTGAGCCACCAGCATGGCGAGCCAGGCGCGTTGTCTTTCACCGCCCGAGAGCGTGTCGACGAGGCGGTCGGCGAGTGGGGCGACACCGGTCAATGCAATTGCTTCCTCTGTCTTTTGTCTGTCCACCTCGCCGAAACGACCGAAGGCGCCTTGCCAGGGATAGCGTCCAAGCGACACGAGTTCGCGGACGGTCATTCCGGCAGCCGAGGGTAGGTGCTGCGCCAGATAGGCGACCTTGCGCGCCAGCGCCCGGTCGCCCCAGGTGTCGAGCCGTCGTCCGTTCAGGGTGATGCTGCCGCTCGTGGGCATTTGCTGACGTGCCAACAGTTTCAGAAGCGTCGATTTGCCTGAGCCGTTGTGCTCTATCAGCCCGAGAACCTGGCCATCCATCGGGATATCGAGCGTCAGCGGTGCAAGAATGGGCCGCTCGGCCACATCGAAGGCGACGTCGCAAAGAGAGAAGGTCGATCTCTGTCTGTTCAAGATTTCATCCTTTTTACTCGATCTGGGCAGAGACTGCGGCAATCCTCGATGCCCGGAATGCGATCCCTCAGACAGCAGACTTTCCGGCGACGCACGCGCATCCGTCTTCCTCGACGTAGCGGATGGCATCCGTCATCGGGGCGGGTAGGTTGAAGGCTGGGTTTTTCCCGGGAAGCTGCCGGACAATCCACTCGAGATAATGCGCCGCATTGCCCCAGAATACTTTTCTCGACAGGCCGCTCTGCCTTGCCAAGGCATCAATGAGCGGGTTCAGGTGCGTGGACACCAGCAGAGAGGCTGCCTGGTCTGCCTCTTCTGCCGTGAAAGCGTTGGGGAGACGCAAGGCGACCGGCTCGCTGTCGTCGTCGACGACGATCGCTGTGTTCTCGATCTCGGCATGAACGGCTTTTCCCCCGATCAGGGACAAGGACATGATGGGGATAATCACGGTCGCCAGATATTTCTGCGACCATAGGGAAACCAGATAGCCATCGGGTTTGACGCCAAAGCGACGTGCGTAGTTTTGCATGAGACAAGCAAAGGCATCGGCTTCCAGCACCTGTGCGGATGGCTCCACCCTGCGGATTTCCGTTCCATGGGACAGTCTGTCCCTGATCGGCGACAGCAGGCCGCTCAATCGTGCGAGCAGATCCTCCGGGCGGCTGAGGCCTTTCATGGGTGCCTCCGGTAAAGGAGCCAAAGGAAGTAAGGTCTACCGACGAAGGCTGTGAGGACGCCTGCGGGGATTTCGTAGGGGAAGTGAATGCTGCGACCGAGCCAGTCAGCCGCGGTCATCAAGGTTGCCCCGATGGCTGCGGCGCACAAGGCCCGGTTCAGCGGTTTCGGAGGCGTGGTCATCGCCGCGATATGGGGCGCGATCAGTCCGACAAAGCCCAAGGGGCCGACGATCAAGGTTGCCGCGGCGGTGAGGACGGCTGACAGCGACCGGAGCCACGTTCGGCACCGTCGTGGGTGAAGCCCCAGTTCGCGCGCCGCCTGGTCTCCGAGTGGCAGGATTTGCAGCCAGCGTCGAAAAAGCGGAAGCAGAGCAAGAGCGACCAGCAAGATCGCCAATCCCGCCAACCCGGTGATTGCCGTGGCGCGGTAGGTCGGCCCCATCGACCAGGCCAGCACATAGCCCGCACGCGGATCGCCGCTTGCCAGCACGACAGTGATGAGCGTGGCGGAAAAGGTGCCGATGGCGGCACCTGTGAGCAAGGCCGGTCCGGGCGCATGGGCGGATTTGGCGGTGATGGCCATCATCACCAGAAATGTCGCGAGCGCCCCGCCAATGCCGCCGAGCAACATGACCAGCGGAGAGGACAACACTCATGGCGGTGCGGGTCACAAAGAAACATGTCTTGAAAACTCATGTTAAACTTTTGCGGGCGCTGCATGCAAGCACAAAGCCCAAGCCGCGAGCCGGTATCGCCCAAAGGAGTTGGCGTGAGCCACTGTCGATCCTCTCGCAAGCAGACAGCCAACGCCCAGCAGGACCTGATATCGGTTGGAACAAAGTCGGGTCGGGTGGCTTTTGCAAACTTGGCGCGGCTGTGGCTGGTCGAGTGTCGGTCGCATCCCGGCGAATAGGCCGGAACCGTTCCCGTGGGGACGCGATAACGAGGTGAGTTGATGAATGAGACTAGCAAGGTTCGCCTGACGGTGAACCGGATATCCCGCGAGATCGACCTCGACAACCGAACCACATTGCTCGACCTCTTGCGAGAAAACCTGCAGCTCACGGGCACCAAAAAAGGCTGCGATCATGGCCAGTGCGGCGCATGCACCGTCATCGTCGACGGACGTCGGATCAATTCGTGCCTGACACTCGCCGTCATGAACGAGGGCGCTGAGGTCACTACGATCGAGGGGCTGGGCGCGCCCGGCGATCTGCACCCGATGCAGGCCGCTTTCGTAAGGCATGACGGGTTCCAGTGTGGTTATTGCACGCCCGGCCAAATCTGTTCCTCCGTCGCGATGCTCGAAGAGATCGCGGCCGACGTCCCCAGCCACGTTACCGATGACCTGATGAACAAGGCACGACCGACCGCCGAGGAGATCCGCGAGCGGATGAGCGGCAATATCTGTCGCTGCGGTGCCTATTCCAACATCGTCGATGCCATTACCGAGGTCGCGGAAACACGCTCATGAAAGCCTTCACCTATGAACGCGCGGCCTCGGCCGAAGCGGCAGCGCAAATTGCCGCGTCAAATCCGCATGCCAAGTTTATTGCAGGCGGTACCAATCTTCTCGATCTGATGAAGCTCCAAATCGAGACGCCGACCCATCTGATCGATGTCAACGGGCTGGACCTCGACGAGATTGAACCGACGGCGGAAGGTGGCCTGCGGATCGGGGCCTTGGTGCGCAATACAGATCTGGCAGCCCATGAGATTGTCCGTCGAGACTACCCGCTGCTTGCGCGGGCGCTGCTTTCCGGTGCTTCCGGGCAATTGCGCAACCGCGCCACGACCGGCGGAAACCTTCTGCAGCGGACCCGCTGTCCCTATTTCTACGACACCAATCAACCCTGCAACAAGCGGCAGCCGGGCAGCGGCTGTTCGGCCATCGGCGGCTTCAGTCGGCAGCATGCGGTCCTCGGGGTAAGCGACGCCTGCATCGCGACCCATCCCAGCGACATGGCCGTTGCGATGCGCGCGCTCGATGCCGTCGTCGAGACTGTGAAGGCGGATGGCAGCCGGCGGGTCATTCCGCTTGCCGACTTTCACCGTCTGTCGGGAGACACGCCGCATATCGAAACGGTCCTGGAGCAGGGCGAGATCATCGCGGCAGTCTGTCTGCCGCCGCCGATCGGCGGCACCCAGATCTATCGCAAGGTTCGCGACCGCGCATCCTATGCCTTCGCGCTCGTGTCTGTCGCAGCCGTGATCCAGCCGGACGGGTCCGGGCGGATCGCTCTCGGGGGCGTTGCGCACAAGCCGTGGCGGATCGAGGATGCGGAGGCACAATTGCCGAACGGTGCTCAAGCGACGGCGGCAGTCTTGCTCGCTCGCGCCCGACCCACGGACCAGAACCGTTTCAAGCTCGCTCTCGTGGAGCGCTTGCTGAGCGCCGTCATTGCGCAAGCCAAGGATTAAAGCTCATGAAGTTCGACAGGCCAGAAACGACCAATCCCATCGACAATCTGAAGGTGATCGGCCGGCCGACGCACCGGATCGACGGCGAGCTCAAGACGACGGGTGGCGCCACCTATGCCTATGAGCACTGGGATCTCGGTCTCAAGATCGCCTATGGCTATCCGGTGGCTGCCGGCATCGCCAAAGGGCGCATCATTAAGATCGACAGCGAGAGCGCCCGGCAGGCACCTGGCGTCATTGCCGTGGTCACCACACTTGACGTCGGAAAGCGCGAGAAGGGTGAGCACAATACGGCAACGCTCTTTGGCGGAGATGTCGTGCAGCATTATCATCAGGCAATCGCGCTTGTCGTTGCCGAGACATTCGAACAGGCGCGGGCAGCGGCTTCGCTGATCGACGTTTCCTACGAGCGCGAGGAGGGGGCTTTCGACCTGTCCGAGGCCATGAAAACGGCAGAAAAGCCTTCGGAAGATGAGACGCCCGACACTGCCTTCGGCGAGTTCGATGAAGCCTATGCTCGCTCGCCTGTGACGCTTGATGCCGATTACAGCACGCCGGACCAGTCGCATGCGGCGATGGAGCCGCATGCCTCGATGGCAGTCTGGGACGGTGATGAACTGAAGATCTGTACCTCGAGCCAGATGATCGACTGGTGGCGGACGGATCTTGCGACCTTCCTTGGCATGGACAAGGAGAAGATCCGGCTGATGTCACCCTTCATCGGCGGAGGCTTCGGCGGCAAGCTGTTTCTCAGGGCGGATGCGGTGCTTGCCGCGCTGGGTGCCAAGGCTGCTCGATGCGCGGTCAAGGTCTCCCTGCCGAGGCCGGTGATCATGAACAATACCACCCATCGGCCGGCGACGATCCAGCGTGTCCGGATCGGTGCCGATACCCATGGAAAGATCGAGGCGATTGCACATGAGAGCTGGTCTGGCAACTTGCCGGAGGGAAGCCTCGAAACGGCGGTCAACCAGACGCGACTTCTCTATGCGGGCGAAAACCGCATGACCTCCATGCGCCTGGCGATGCTCGACCTGCCCGAGGGCAATGCGATGCGCGCGCCGGGCGAAGCGCCGGGTCTGATGGCACTCGAAATTGCCATGGACGAGATGGCCGAAAAGCTCGGCATCGATCCTGTCGACTTCAGGGTCATCAACGACACGCAGGTCGATCCGGAAAACCCGGATCGCCCCTTCTCGAAACGCGACCTGATCGGTTGTCTGCGCCTCGGTACGGAACGCTTCGGCTGGAGCGACCGAGGAAAGCCTGGAGCGCGGCGCGACGGCAACTGGCTTGTCGGAACCGGGGTTGCCGCAGCCTATCGCGACAACTTGCTGGTTGAGTCCGGTGCCCGGGTCCGCCTCGAAAGCAATGGTCGGATTACCGTCGAGACTGACATGACCGACATCGGCACGGGCAGTTACACCATCATTGCGCAGACCGCAGCCGAAATGATGGGGGTAACGTTGGAGGATGTCGACGTCCGGCTCGGCGATTCCAGCTTTCCGGTATCCGCCGGCTCCGGCGGTCAGTTCGGTGCCAATTGTTCGACGGCTGGCGTCTATGCCGCCTGCGTCAAGCTGCGCGAGGCCGTCGTCAAGAAACTCGGTCTCAATGCTCAGGACGTTCGCTTCGAAGGCGGTCAGGTTCGCTCGGGCAATCATGCGATCCCGCTGTCGGATGCTGTCGGTGCTGATGCTCTGGTCGGCGAGGACACGATCGAATGGGGTGATCTCTCCAAGACCCATCAGCAATCGACCTTCGGCGCGCACTTCGTCGAAGTGGGTGTGGATATCGTCACCGGAGAATGCCGAGTTCGCCGTATGTTGGCCGTTTGCGCCGCCGGCCGCATTCTCAACCCGATTACCGCGCGGAGCCAGGTGATCGGTGCGATGACCATGGGCATTGGGGCCGCGCTTTCGGAGGAGCTTATCGTCGACACGAGCCGAGGCTTTTTTGTCAACCACGATCTCGCCGGATATGAAGTGCCCGTGCATGCCGATATCCCAAGCCAAGAGGTGATCTTCCTCGACGAAACCGATCCGATGTCGTCACCGATGAAGGCCAAGGGTGTCGGCGAACTGGGGCTGTGCGGCGTATCCGCGGCGATTGCGAATGCCATCTACAACGCCACGGGTGCTCGTATCCGCGACTATCCGGTTACGCTGGACAAGCTGATCGGACATCTGCCCGCCGATTTTTGATCTCGGACCGCTAGAGGGCGCGCGCGGCATCGATGTCGGGCGCGCCTTTGCTCCCCGTGTGAGGGTGCCGCAGTTGGGGTGCCCAGAGGCTGAACAACGCACCATCCTGCAGCACTGCGCCGCGCTGATCTCGGGAACTTCACCACGTTCGGGTGCCGCCTATGGAAGGCGGAGCGTTGCGATCCTGTCGAGTTTGAGGATAGCATCGCCGCCTCGGAACTGGCGTACTTTTCGCGGTGCGTCGGCAAACTACGATGGCGAGGTCACAGGGCCGCCTGTTCGCGAATGCCTTCGGGAGAGGCCAAGTGCATGATCGAAAGACCAGAATTTTTCCTGCGCCAGCTGTTCGACCGTGCCGTCGAGGTGGCGGATCCGATGCGGACGCTCAAGGATTTTCTGCCTGAAAAGCCGAAGGGTCGGGTGATCGTCGTCGGAGCTGGCAAGGCGAGTGCGCGGATGGCGGAAGCGGTCGAGGCGGTCTGGGGTCCCTGTGAAGGCCTCGTCATCACGCGTTATGGTTATGGCAGGCCATGTCATGGCATCGAGATCGTCGAGGCGGCCCATCCGGTTCCCGACGAAGCAGGCCTGAAGGCGACGGCGCGTCTGTTGGATCTGGTCGAAAGTGCCGGCGAAGGTGATTTCGTGCTGGCGCTGATCTCGGGCGGAGCCTCGGCGCTGCTGGTCCAGCCGGTGCCGGGCGTCTCGCTTGCCGAAAAGCAGGCGGTCAATCAGGCGCTGCTCGCGTCAGGCGCTCCGATCGACCGGATGAACACTGTTCGAAAACATCTCAGCCGGGTGAAGGGTGGGCAATTGGCCGCCGCAGCCTGGCCGGCTCAGCTCTTCGCCTTGGTGATCTCGGATGTGCCGGGAGACGATCCGGCCTTCATTGGCTCCGGTCCGACCGTTGGCGATCCGTCGAGCCCGGACGACGCTCTGGCCGTGATCGATCAATGGAAGATAGCGCTTCCTGGCGGGGTTCGCGAGGCATTGGCACGGGGCTCCGGGGTCGTCAGACCCGGCGATCCGCGCCTCGCCCGCGTGCGCAACGTTATCTATGCCGCGCCCCGGCAATCGCTGGAGGCGGCTGCGGAACTCGCCCGAGAGGCGGGTTGCGATGTTCGCATTTTCGGCGATGCCCTGGAAGGCGAGGCGAGGCTGGTGGCCGAGGCCCAGGCGAAAGAGGCTATAACCTTGCAGCACTCCCTGCGTGCCGGGGATCCGCCGATCCTTCTCCTCTCCGGCGGCGAACTGACGGTCACCCGGCGCGGCGACGGCATTGGCGGGCCCAATGCCGAGTTCTGTCTGGCGCTTGCGCTGGCTCTGGATGGCGCCGCAGGTATCCATGCGCTCGCTTGCGACACGGATGGCGTCGATGGTGCCGCCGAAGTCGCCGGCGCCGTCATCGGTCCCGAACTTCTGAAGAAGGCTGCCGAACTGCGTTGCGACCCAGAGGTCGCTCTGCAACGAAATGACGCCCATTCGTTCTTCGCAGCGTTGGACGCGCAGGTTGTCACCGGCCCCACCCTGACCAACGTCAACGATTTCCGCGCGATCCTCGTGCAGCCGCGTCCGACCCCATCAAGGCTTTAGCCGAAATTTCCGTTCACTGACGAAACCCGACGCGTGATGGGGGCTGGTGCTCGCTGCATTGGTGTGCCTGCGAGAAATCCTGTGGTTGATATCTATCATGATAAATTATTGCATTCGAGTTATCTATGTGAATTAATAGCGCACATAAAGGATGCCAAATCGAAAGGATTTCCCCATGAAGAGGCTGTTCCGGAGCGCATTTGCCGCTGCCGCCTTGAGTGTCGCCATGATCGCCGCCCAACCGGCGAGCGCGCAGACCCCGCCCAATGTCCTCGTCGTCGGGCAGATCGCCGAGCCCAAGTCTCTCGATCCGCATACGGTCACTGCCACCAATGATTTCCGCATTCTGGTGAATGTCTATGAGGGTCTTGTGCGCTTCAAGGACGGGACGCTGGAGATCGAGCCGGCGCTCGCCGAGAGCTGGGACATCTCGGAGGATGGCAAGACCTATACGTTCAAGCTGCGTCAGGGGGTGAAGTTTCACGACGGTTCGGACTTCACCGCCGAGGCCGTCAAGTTCAACTTCGACCGGATGCTGAAAGAGGACCATCCTTTCTACAATACCGGCCCCTTCCCCTTGTCGTTCAACTTCGCCTCTGTCGAGGCCGTCAACGTGATTGACAGCCAGACTGTCGAGTTCAAGCTGAGCGAGGCTTTTGCGCCCTTCCTGTCCAATCTCGCCTATCCCACGGGGCTGATCGTTTCTCCGGCTGCGGTGGAGCAGCATGGCGCCGACTATGGCCGGAACCCCTCTGGTACCGGACCCTTCAAGTTCGCCGAATGGCTGTCCAACCAACGTGTGGTCGTCGAGCGCAACCCGGACTACTGGGGTGAGGCTCCGGCCCTCGAAGCCGTCGTCTTTCGACCCGTGACAGATGCAAACACGCGTGTTGCCGAAATGCTTTCCGGAGGCATCGACGTGATGGTCGAGGTGCCGCCGGACAATCTCACGACCTTCCAGCAGGATGCCGCGTTCTCTGTCGCCGAGCAGGCGGGGCCGCATGTCTGGTTCGGCATCCTGAACACGAAGAGCGGTCCGTTCGCCGACAAGCGCGTTCGTCAGGCCGCCAACTACGCCGTCAACAAGGAGACGCTGGTCAACGATGTGCTCCAGGGCACGGCAACAGTGGCCGCTGGACCGATTCCGCCTGCCTTCAACTGGGTGGAAAGCTCGGTCGAGCCCTATGCCTACGATCCAGAGAAGGCCAAGGCCTTGCTTGCCGAGGCAGGTGTCGAGGCGCCGGAACTGACATTCTATGTCACTGAAGGCGGCTCGGGCATGCTCGATCCGGTGACGATGGGCGCAGCCATTCAGGCCGATCTGCAGGCTGTCGGCTTCAACGTCAAGATCGAGACCTATGAGTGGAATACCTTCCTCGGTCGCGTGAACCAAGGTCTCGACGGTCAGGCTGATATGGCCGAAATGGCCTGGATGACGAATGATCCCGACACCGTGCCCTATCTCACGCTGCGCAGCGATGCGATGCCGGATAAGGGAGGTTTCAACTCGGGCTACTATTCCAATCCTGAGGTCGACGCTTTGCTGGAGAAGGCGCGCACATCGACGGATCAGGCTGAACGCGGCAAGCTTTACGCCCAGGTCCAGCAAATCGTGCATGACGATGCGCCCTGGCTGTTTGTTGCCAACTGGAAGCAGAACGCGGTCACGACGGCTGCTGTCCAAGGCTTCAAGCTTCAGCCCTCCTTTCTTCTCAACCTGCACGGTGTGACGAAGCAGTAATCCTCCTGCGACTGACGCCAGCGGGTAATCCGCTCGCCGGCGTCAGCCTTGAACGTTCCCGGAGGTTGCGATGTCGGCCTATATTCTCAAACGTCTGATCGCGCTCGTGCCCGTGCTGTTCGGCCTGTCGATCATCGTCTTCCTGGTGATGGCCCTCATTCCCGGGGATACGGCGACCGCCATTCTTGGCGCCTATGCAACGCCTGAAAATGTCGAGCGGATCAATCGCGACCTCGGTCTCGATCAGCCTCTGTTTCAGCAATACCTGGTCTGGATCGGCAATGTGCTGCAGGGTGATTTCGGCCGCTCCTATGCCCTGAACCGACCCGTGCTGGACGAGGTCCTCGAGCGTTTCGGCGCGACCCTCATCCTTGCCGGCGTCTCTCTCGTCTTGTGCACGGTCATCGGCCTTTTCGCCGGTGTTGTCTCGGCTGTCCGGCAATTCGGATGGGCGGACCGCGCGATCACCTTCTTCGTGCTGGCCGGGATCTCCATGCCATCCTTCTGGCTGGGGCTCCTTCTCATCTACCTCTTCGCGGTCAAGTGGCGCATGCTGCCGGCCTCGGGCATGTATGCCGTCTATGGGGGAGGGGACATCAAGGACCTTCTGCTTCATCTGGTGCTGCCCGCCGTCACGCTGTCGGTCGTCGCGGCAGGCGTGATCGCGCGTCTGACGCGGGGCGCCATGCTGGAAGTGCTTCGGCAGGACTTTGTCCGTACAGCCCGTGCCAAGGGACTATCGGAACGGCGGGTCATCTATGGTCACGCGTTTCGATCGGCACTGGTCAGCATCATTCCGGTGATCGGCATCCAGTCCGGCTTCGTGCTCGGCGGCGCCGTCTATATCGAGACCGTGTTCCAGTGGCCGGGTGTCGGGGCCATGCTGGTGAAGGCCATTTCAAGTCGCGACATCCTGCTGGTCCAGGGCGGTGTGCTCGTCGTTGCCGCGAGCTACGTGCTCTTCAACCTCGTCGCCGACGTTCTCCAATCCATGCTCGACCCGAGGATCCGCACGTGAGTACCGTATCCGAAGTTGCCCAGCCCAAAGTCGCTTCCAGCCGGATCACATCCTGGCGGCTGCTTCTCAACAACCGTCTCGCGGCGGCAGGTCTCGTGCTGATCGGGTTGATCGCTCTCCTGATCCTGCTTGTGCCGATCTTGCCTCTGCCCGATCCCGATGCCACCGCGCCGGCAGAACGGCTGAAGCCGGTTCTGACGGCCGGGCATCTTCTCGGTACGGATCAGCTTGGCCGCGATATCCTGAGCCGGCTTTTGTGGGGCGCGCGTCTGTCCGTCACGGTCGGCTTCACGGCGACGCTGATCGCCGCGCTGATCGGGTCGGTCATCGGCATTGTCGCTGGCTATGTCGGTGGACGCACGGACAATGCCATCATGCGTGGCATCGACATGCTGATGGCCTTTCCCTACATCCTGCTGGCGCTGGCGATCGTTGCCGCGCTCGGGCCGGGCCTGATGAACGCGCTCTATGCCATCGCCATCGTCAACATCCCCTTTTTCGCGCGCAATGTGCGCGGCGTGACGCTCGGATACGCCCATCGCGAATTCGTCGATGCTGCGCGCCTTTCCGGCAAGGGGCACCTGTCCGTCATGTTCACCGAGGTGTTGCCGAACGTGGCGCCGGTCATCGTCATCACGATGTCGACGACGGCCGGCTGGATGATCCTGGAGACGGCGGGCCTCAGCTTCCTCGGTCTGGGCGCGCAGCCGCCCCAAGCCGATCTCGGGTCGATGCTGGGCGAGGGGCGGGCGCAGCTCTTCACCGCTCCGCATGTGTCGATCGTGCCGGGCATCATGATCTTCCTCATCGTCATCAGCCTGAATGTGCTGGGTGATGGCATTCGCGACGTTCTTGATCCGCGCCTGCGCTCCGGCGCGCTTGCGCGCCCGGGGCCTGTCACGGAAATTGCGACCGATCGAAGCGTTCCGGAGAACTCAGCCCAGGACGCTGCTCTTTCCATCGAAGGTCTCGAGACCGGTTTCCGCAGCGGAGACGACATCATTCCGGCCGTGCGTGGGGTTTCCCTGCATGTGAAGCGCGGCGAATGCCTCGGGCTGATCGGTGAAAGCGGATCGGGGAAGAGCGTTACGGCACTATCTGTGATGGGGCTCGTTGCTTCCCCACCGGGCATCATCCAGAGTGGCGCCATCTATGTGGGCAATGAAGACGTGCTGGCGATGCCGCAGACACGATTGATCTCCCTGCGTGGCAGCCGCGTCGCCTATGTATTTCAGGATCCCCTGACCACCCTGCACCCCATGTATCCCGTCGGACGGCAAGTCGAGGAAGCGATCGCCGCGCATCAGTCACTCGGCACACGTGAGCGCCGTGAACGGGCGATTGCGCTGCTTGAAAAGGTTGGCATACCGGAGGCCCGGGAAAGGGCGAAACACTATCCGCATCAGCTTTCGGGCGGCCAGCGCCAGCGTATCGGCATTGCCATGGCGCTTGCCAACGATCCCGATGTGATCATCGCCGATGAGCCGACGACCGCTCTCGACGTCACCGTGCAGGCCCGCATTCTGGAACTCTTGCGTGATCTGCAGCGAGAGCGCGGGATGGCGCTTCTCTTCATCACCCATGATTTCGGCGTCGTGTCGGAGATCTGTGACCGCGTCGCGGTGATGAAGGACGGCGAGATCGTCGAGACCGGAGAAACGAGCACGGTTCTCACCAACCCGCAGCATAACTACACGAAGAGGCTGATCGCCTGCGTGCCCGAGCTCGGGACCGGGGCGCAATTCCTGGAGCGTGTCGCCAGGCTCTTCCCTAAGCAGAACGCGGAGGCGTCATGACGAAGTCTGCGATCCAGGTCCGTGAGCTCACCAAGTCCTTCGGTGGCGGGCGCAGCCTGTTCGGCAAGGAACGGCACGAGGTCAGGGCCGTGAAATCCGTGTCGCTGGATCTTATGCGCGGTGAAACGCTTGCCGTCGTCGGGGAAAGCGGATCGGGAAAGAGCACGCTTGCCCGCATGCTGGTCGGGCTCGAGACGCCGACCTCCGGCAGTATGCTGATCGGGGGCAAGGATGCGGAGGCGCTTCGGCGGGAAGGGCCGCGGGCCTTTGGCAAGACGATCCAGTATGTCTTTCAGGATCCGGTTGCTTCGCTGAACCCGCGCAAGACGATCAGAAACATCCTCGACACGCCGCTCAAGCTGCTCTGCAGATACGAGGCGCCCCGGCGCCGCGAACGGATGAAGGAATTGCTGGACGCGGTGCAGATGCCGGAAAACACGCTCTCGCGCTATCCGCACGAATTTTCCGGCGGGCAAGCACAACGGATCGCGATCGCCCGGGCACTCGCTGCAGAAGCGGAGATCCTGGTGTTCGACGAGCCGGTGAGCGCACTCGACGTAGGTGTGCAGGCACAGGTGCTGCTGCTTCTCAGCGATCTCAAAGCGCGGTTTAACTTGTCCTATCTGTTCATCAGTCATGACCTTGCCGTTGTCGAGGCAATCTGTGACCGCGTTGCAGTCATGTATTTCGGTGAGATTGTCGAGCTTGCACCCGCTGCAAGGCTTTTTGCCGATCCTGAACACGCCTATACAAGGCGGCTCGTGGCCAGTGCGCCTCGCATCAGGAGAGAATGACGCGCGATGACGGATACTGAGGAGAGGGCGAAGACAGGCAGCGAAGACGGTAAGCGCCTGTTTACCCCGGCGGGAAAGCCGAAGCGCCGACCTGACGCCATCGCCGATCTGATGAAGGACTTCATCCGTTTGCAAGGGCTTCAGCCCGGCGATCGTCTACCGCAGGAGCGCGAGTTGATGGACCGCTTCAAGGCCGCCAAGGGTACGGTGCGCGAGGCGATGAAGGCGCTGGAAACCCAGGGCCTGATCTTTACACGCAGCGGCCCCGGCGGCGGTGCCTTCGTCGCCGCTCCCTCCGCCCGGCACGCCATGGAGCTCTTGTCCACCCACTTCTTCTTCAATACGCCCACCCTCTCCGACATCTATGCAATCCGCAAGGCGCTGGAGCCTGAGGTTGCCGCCTCGCTTGCGGGCCTGATTTCGGGCCAGCAACTGGCGCTGCTCGAACGGACGATCCGCCTCTACGATCACCCTCCGGTCGATCCTGACGATCAATATCGTCAACGCGTCGCTGAACTCGATTTCCACTCGCAACTGGCTCAGTTCTGTCCCAACCCGCTTCTCGGGTTTCTCTGCGGCCTGATGCACAATCTGTTGCGCGATCTGCCGCTAGCGAGGCAGATCTATGCCGACCCGGCGCCCAGCTCGCGGGAGGAGGGGCTCTCCTACCAGTACCGGCTCATGGCGGCCATGAAGGACGGACGGACGGAGGATGCGCGCGCGATCGCGGCCGAACACATGGCATTCGCCGAGGCCTATATGCTGGGGCGGGCAAAAACGATCGGATAGTGGCGGGGCAGGCGAGGAGATCGAGCTATGGATTGCACGTGGCACGTGCAAAGTGCAGTGGGTCACTTCGCCTTCGATATTTTTGCGAGCCGGTGGAGCCAGATCGCGTGTCGCGCGTTTATTCCCGCGGTCAGTCGGGGGCTTTTCGAAATAACATGATGCAATTCTTCTCGGGCTACGAGGCTCAGATCTCTCTGGGTCTGGTGATCTTGCTGTTTGGTCTGTTCGTCTGGGAGAAGTATCCCGCAGAGGTGACCGCATCCGCCGGTGCGGCAGTCTTCATCGTGCTCGGCTTCGTGCCGACCGACAAGGCGATGGCGGTGTTTTCGAATTCCGCGCCGCTGACGATCGGAGCGATGTTCGTTCTCACCGGGGCTCTGGTGCGCACGGGTGTCCTGGAACGGGTGGCGGCCGTGGTTCTCGAACGATCGAAGAAACGGCCACGGCTGGCGCTTGCCGTGTTCCTGCTGACGGCACTTGTCGCGTCGGCTTTCATGAACAACACGCCGGTAGTCCTTGTCCTGATCCCGATCGTGATCCGGCTCGCCGCCTCGCTCGACATTGCCGCGACAAGGCTTCTCATTCCCGTGTCCTATGCCGCTATCCTGGGCGGAACCTTGACGCTGATCGGCACGTCTACCAACCTGCTCGTCGATGGTGTCGCGCGCGGGCAGGGCCTCGAGCCCTTTTCGCTTTTCGAAATCACGCCGATCGGTCTCGCGGCAGTCGTAACGGGCATGCTCACCATGCTCGTGCTCGGAAAGTTTCTTTTGCCGGATCGCCGCGAGGAAGGTGGCGAGCTGGATGACCAGGACGACGCCGAATTTCTCTCGGAAATCACCGTGCTCGCAGATGGTCCCTTCACCGAAAAACCGATCGGCGAAATTGCGGAATTCAAGCAGCCGGGCCTGCGCATCGTCGGCCTGCATGCCAATGGCGAGGTGATCCGCAAGGATGTCGAGACCATGACCCTGAAGAAGGGCGATGGGCTGATCATTCTCGCCAGATCGACCGATCTCTTGACTCTGAACGATAAGGAAGGGTTGCGTGTCGGTCAAAGACGCGGAGCCGCGCCCAAGGGCGAGGTCATCGTCGTCGAGGCGGTCGTTGCCCCCGGCCGCTACGGCAATCGGACGCGTCTTTCCAGTCTGACCCTTGGCCGCCGTTTCGGCGTGCGCATCATCGGTGCCCACCGACACCGGCATGTGCCGGGTCCGGACCTTGCCAATGTCCGTCTTCGGCCGGCAGACAAGCTGCTCATCGAGGGTACCGCCGAAGCGCTGGACGAACTCTCGCAGCAGAATGAGCTGATATCCGTCACGCGTTCGTCCGCCCGTGCCTTCAGGCCGACCAAGGCGCCTTTGGCGTTGCTTGCTCTCGGTCTTGTGGTGCTGCTTGCTGCATTCAATGTCATGGACATCGGCATCCTGGCGATGATCGCCGTGCCGGCTATCTTGATCTTGCGCTGTATCGACGCCGATGAAGCCTGGGGCTCGATCGAAGGTGGTATTCTGATCCTGATCTTTGCGATGCTGATTGTGGGGCAGGGATTGCAGGAAACCGGAGCCGTTGCACTGGTTGTTGAAACGGCAATGCCGCTGATGTCGACCGTCTCTCCCTTTGTGCTGGTGCTTCTGGTCTACACGCTGTCGTCGACGCTCACCGAATGCGTGACCAACAACGCGGTGGCCGTCATCTTGACGCCAATCGTCATCGGTCTCGGTCAGCAATTGGGTATTGATCCCAGGGCCCTTGTGGTGGCGGTCATGTTTGGTGCAAGTGCAAGCTTCGCCACGCCGATCGGCTATCAGACGAACACACTGGTCTATGGCGCCGGGAACTACCGCTTCAGCGATTTCGTCAAGATCGGCTTGCCGATGAACATCATCGTGGGCTTGGCGTCCTGCTACGCCATCTATCTTTATTATGGTCTTTGAGGAGTAGACGCATGGATATCATCACCGGATTTTTCGGACTGGTCGAGGATCTCACATGGGGATGGGCTTTGATCCCCATGCTCGTTGTCTTCGGTGTGTTCATCACGGTGATGACTGGGTTCGTGCAGGTCAGGTTCTTCAAGCGAATGTTTCGCGTGCTGTTCGCCAAGAACCAGACCGGCGATCCGAATGCGATCAGCGCACGTGAGGCTCTGCTCGTGTCGGTCGGTGGACGCGTCGGTGGCGGTAACATTGCAGGTGTTGCGGTCGCGATCACGCTCGGAGGGCCGGGTGCGGTCTTCTGGATGTGGGCGATTGCGGTCATCGGCATGGCGACGAGCCTCGTCGAATCGACGCTTGCCCAGCTTTACAAGCGTTCCAACGGTGACGGCACCTATCAGGGCGGGCCTGCCGGCTACATCATCTATGGGCTCGGCGCGAAGCACAAATGGCTGGCCGTGGTCTATGCCGTGTGCCTGATGCTGGCCTTCGCCTTCGGTTTCAACGCCTTCCAGGGCAATACCTTTGCCGGTGCCGTCTATGACAGCCTCGGCGTCGAGCGTGTCTGGAGCGGCATTGGTCTTGCGATCATCACCGGCTTCATCGTCTATGGCGGCATCCGCCGTATCGCGAAGGTCGCCGACGTGATCATTCCGATCATGGCCTTCATCTATATCGGCCTGACACTGCTGGTCATCCTGTCCAACATCACGGAGATTCCGGGCGTCATCTGGTCGATCATTGCCAATGCCTTTGGCCTGGAAGAGGTCGTCGGCGGCGGCTTCGGCGCTGCCCTGGCGCAAGGACTTCGCCGTGGGCTGTTCTCCAACGAGGCCGGCCTCGGATCCACCCCGAACGTTGCGGCGACGGCCGATGTCCGCCACCCTATCAGCCAGGGTATCACCCAGTCCTTCTCGGTGTTCATCGACACCATCGTGATCTGCACCTGCACGGCCTTCATAATCCTGCTCAGCCCCGTCTATCAGCCGGGCGTGGAAGGCATCGACGGCATCGTGCTCACCCAGCAATCGCTGGTCAGCCAGGTCGGCGAGTGGTCGCAGTATTTCCTGACTTTCGCCATCCTGCTCTTTGCCTTCAGTTCGATCATCTACAACTACTATCTCGGTGAGACGGCCCTGAAGGTCATGACCGCACGGCCGGGCGCCTTGCATGTGCTGAGGTTTGCCATCGTCATCGTCGTCTTCCTGGGGGCAACGGCTCCAGGCGCAACGGCGGTCTTCTTCTTCTCCGACCCGCTGATGGGCGTGCTCGCGGTGGTCAACCTCACCGTAATCCTGATGCTCTTCCCCGTCGCCTTGCGGATCCTCGACGATTTCCGCTCGCAGCTGAAGGCCGGTGTGGAGCGGCCGGTCTTTGAGCCGACGGCGTTTCCGGATCTCGATCTTGATCACTCCGCCTGGCCTCATGCGCAAAGAGTGGCGGGACCGAACGGGGGCGCTCTCGCCAAGGCTTGAGCATCTTTGTGGGGCGGCGGCAACGCGGCCCCCGGGAACGTCTCGAAGCGGTTGATGACATTGTCGGCTGATTGAAGCCGCCTCGGTGTTCCGGGGCGGCATCTTTGTGCTTGCCTCGCTGATAGGACCGTTCCCATCATTTCCGTTGACACGCTTTGGGCGCGCTACTAGCCTGTGTGGAAACGTTACCACATCGGGAGGAGATAACGATGAAACAGGCGCGGTTGAACCGCCTTTTCGGCACGTCTGGAAACTGCTTCGACGTGGCCATCGATCACGGCATGTTCAATGAACGCACGTTTCTCGCCGGTATCGAGAACATGCGCAAAGCCATCGAGGTCATCGCTGCGGCGGCCCCCGACGCAATCCAGCTGCCGCCGGGCACCGCCCCCATGCTGCAATCGATCCCTGGCAAGGCCCGCCCAGCCCTGGTGCTGCGCACCGACATCGCGAACATCTACGGCAATCCGCTTCCAAGCGCCCTCTTCTCGGAAGTCATCGACCGCCCGGTCGAACAGGCAATCGCGCTTGATGCAGCCTGCGTCGTGGTCAATCTGCTGATGCTGCCGAACCAGCCGGAGGTCTATCGGGCCTGCGTGCGCAACGTGAACAGCCTGAAGCGCGAATGCGAGATCTACGGCATGCCGCTGATGGTCGAGCCGCTGGTGATGCAGGACAATTCCAAGGGCGCCTATATGGTCGATGGCGCGATCGACAAGATCCTGCCGCTGGTCCGCCAGGCTGCCGAACTCGGCGCGGACATCATCAAGGCCGACCCCTGTGACGACGTGGCAGAATACCATCGGGTGATCGAGATCGCTCAGGGGCTGCCGGTGCTCGCGCGCGGCGGGGGCAGGGTCTCCGATGAGGAAATTCTATCGCGTACCAGGGTGCTGATGGAACAGGGAGCCCGCGGCATCGTCTACGGCCGCAATGTCATCCAGCATGCCAATCCGGGCGGCATGACGCGGGCGCTGATGGCGATCGTGCATGACGGCGTAACGGCAGAGGAAGCGTCGCGCCATCTCGCCTGAGATTGCGTGACGGGAGGAGGACCCCATGAAGACCTTTCGTTTCGGCGTCATCGGCTGCGGCCTGATGGGGCGCGAATTTGCCAGCGCTGCAGCCCGCTGGATGCATCTGACTGACGCCAAGGCGAGGCCGGAAATCGTCGCCGTCTGTGACACCAACACGGAGCTGATGGCGTGGTTCCAGACCCACGTTCCCTCCGTTCGACAGGCAACCACTGACTACCGCGAACTTCTCGCCAATCCGGAGGTCGACGCCATCTACTGCGCCGTTCCGCATGTGCTGCACGCCGAGTTTTACACCGACATCATCAAGGCAGGAAAACATCTGCTGGGTGAAAAGCCCTTCGGGATGGACCTGGCGCAGAACAGGGCGATCATGGCCGTTCTTGCCGAGCATCCGGAAAGCATCGTCCGCTGCTCATCGGAAATGCCTTTCTTCCCCGGCGCGCAGAAGGTCATTGCTATGGCGGCGAGTGGCGAGATGGGCGACATTCTCGAAGTCGAAGCCGGCTTTCTGCATTCTTCCGACATCGATCCCAACAAGCCGATCAACTGGAAGCGCATGGAGCATGTCAACGGCGCCTATGGCTGCATGGGGGATCTGGGCATGCATGTGCTGCATGTTCCCTTGAGGCTTGGCTGGCGGCCGGAAACGTTGCATGCCAACCTCGTCAAGCGGATCACCGAGCGGCCGGATGGCAAGGGCAACAGGGTACCCTGCACCACCTGGGACAATGCGACTATCAGCAGCCGCGTGCGCACCGCTGACCAGGATTTCCCTCTGGTTTTCAAGACATGGCGCATCGCACCGGGCGAATCCAACACCTGGTACATCCGCATCCTCGGCATGAAGAAGAGCGCCTTCTTCTCGACCAAGCAGCCGCGCCAGTGGCAGTGGATGGATTACCAGGGCAGCACCCAGTCCTGGAACACGGAAGACCTTGGCTATGGCTCTGTCTTCCCCGCCATCACAGGCAAGATCTTCGAATTCGGCTTCGCCGATGCGATCCAGCAAATGTGGGCGGCCTTCGTCGACGAATTGGCGGGTGGCACTGCGAATGGCTTCCCCTGTGCAAGCCCCGCGGAAGCGGCTGCCCATCACGCCGTGCTGACGGCCGCGCTGCAATCCGGTCTGGAAAACCGGGTCGTTTCTGTCGACTACGATTGAGGTGGGACCATGCGACGCTCCGAGATCAACGAAGCCCTGCGGTTTGCCATCGGGATGCTCGAGACCTGGCGCTGGTCCCTGCCTGTCTGGGGGCAATGGGGCGCTGCCGACTTTGCAGCCCATCCCGAGGCCTCGCGCTATCTGGCCAGCCGACAGCTCGGCTGGGACGTTACCGACTTTGGCTCCGGCCGCTTTGTCGAGCAGGGGCTCGTGCTCTTTTGCCTGCGCAACGGCATCCTCGGCATGGAGGGCGAGCGCAGCTATGCGGAGAAGCTGCTCTTCATCCAGGAAGGCCAGTTGACCCCGGCCCATCTGCACAAGGCGAAGCAGGAAGACATCATCAACCGGGCGGGTGGCGATCTCGTCATCGAATTCTGTGCGGCTGATGCGACGGGCAAGGTCACCGAATCCGAGGTCTCTGTCCTTGTCGACGGCATCGAGCAGCGTCTCCAGACCTGGGAGCCTCTTGTCCTGCATGCTGGCCAGAGCGTAACGATCCCTACGGGTCTCTATCACCGCTTCTATGGCACGAAGGGCAAGGGCCCGGTGCTGGTCGGCGAGGTCAGCCAGGTCAACGACGACAGGACCGACAACTATTTCCTCGAACCCATCGGCCGTTTCGCCGAGATCGAGGAGGATGAGCCACCGCTGAGACCTCTCTGGAACGAGGGGACTGTCTGATGAGAGCCGGGGAGGAGGTTCAAATCAGACACGACACCGGAACGGCTGGTGGCATCGTCTGCGTCGGCAACTTTATCGTCGATCGTATCCACACCCTGTCCTACTGGCCGGAACAGGGCAGCCTCGCGCATATTCTGCACCAGGACATGGGCGTCGGCGGCGGTGCGGCCAATGTGGTGACCGACCTTGCTTCGCTTGGGTTCAAGGGACGACTTTCGGTGGCGGGTGCGGTGGGGGACGATCGGGACGGCGCCTATGTCCGGGATCGTCACGCGGCCCTCGGTATCGATGTTGCCGGTCTCCGTGTTCTTGATGGCCAGGCGACTGCACATACCCATGTCATGAACGTGCCCGGCCAAAGCCGCACCTTCTTCTATCACGGCGGCTCCAACGACCTGCTGACGGACGATCTTATCGACCCTGCTGCCTTTGCAGCCAGAGGACACAGGATCTTCTATCTTGGCTATCTCATGCTCCTGCCGGCTCTCGACCGGAAGGATGCAAGCGGCTCTTCCGGGGCGGCGCGGCTTTTGAAGGCGGCACGCGAAGCGGGGCTGACGACTTGCGTCGATTTCGTCTCCAGCGAGGACCCTGCCTTTGCCGATCAGGTCGCCGTTGCACTACCCCATTGCGATTATGTGATCGTCAACGAGACCGAAGCCGGACGCGCAACGGGTGTGGCCGTCCGCGACAAGTCGGGCACTCTGCTGCTGTCAGCTGTGGAAGAGGCTGGTCAGCGGCTTCTGGACGGCGGGGTGGCGCAAGGCGTCGTCATTCATGCGCCGGAGCTCTCCATCTGGCTTTCGCCCGACAAGGCCCCGGTTGTCACGCCTGCACTTGCCGTCGATCCGGCCGCCATCGTCAGCCCCGTGGGGGCCGGAGATGCCTTCTGCGCGGCGGTGCTCTACGGTCTGCACGAGGGCTGGCCGATCCAGACCATTTCGGCTGTCGCCCATCGCGCGGCCGTCCATTGTCTCGGCGGCGCGACTGCTACCGACGGCATACCCGACATGTCGGTCCTGCTCGCCGAAATCTGAACGACTGCAATCAGATGTCTGCAGGGGCCGGCCCGGTCGATTCCCGGATGATGAGGTCAACGGGCATGCGCGTGAGCGAGGCGGGCCGGCGTTCCAGATCCTGCCTGTGGTCCTGCAGGCGCTCTTCGAGCCTGCGGGTCGCTTCGAGTGCGACCGCGCGGATCGGCTGGGCGACCGTTGTCAGCCGTGGCAGGACATAGGCTGCCTCCGGCAGGTCGTCGAAGCCGATAACGGAGCAATCGTCCGGCACGATGCGGCCGCTGTCGCGGACGGCGTGGATCGCTGCAATGGCTGCGATGTCCGTGGTTCCGATGATCGCGGTGATGTCGGTGTGATCTTGCAGAACGGATTGCGCCAGCGCGTAGGTGGCGGCGAAGCTGTGATCCTCGCCGATCGCTTCGATGGCCGGTGCAAGTCCATGTTCGCGCAGCACGGCCCGAATGCCTTGCATGCGAAGCCGGATCGGCTGGCTGTGTCCCGGCGCCCCGACGACCGCGATCTTCTGATGGCCGAGATCCACAAGGTGCCGGGTCATCATGCGTCCGCCTTCCACATGATCGGCCATCACGGTATCGTCTGATATGCCGACGAGTTCGCGGTCGATCGCGATGACCGGGATTCCGGAACCAACCAGCGGCTGGAGATGTGCCGTGCCGCCATAGGCGCTGGCGACAATGACACCCTCCACTCTTTGTGCGCGCAGCATCGCGACATAGCGTGCCTCGTGCTCTTCGTTTTCCGCCGAACTGCAGATCAGGGTGTGGTAGCCGCGTTCGAAAAGTTCGCGCTCGATGGTGTTTGCAAGAATGCCGAAGAAGGGGACATCGATGGAGGGCAGCATCAGGCCGATCATTCGGCTCGCTTCGCCGCGCAGCATGCGAGCGCCCTTGCTGGGCGCATAGTTGAGGTCCCTGATCGCGGCTTCGACGCGCTGGCGCACCTCTGGCGAGACATAGCCACTGTTGTTCAGGACGCGCGAGACTGATGATACCGACGTTTCGGCAACCTTCGCGATCGTCCTGATACTGGCAGCCATTCCGGTATTCCCGCATCCGTTATGGTGATCGGAGTACGCAGAATTGCGGGCCCCGGCAAGTCGCGATTGTATCGTCGGCCAAGACTACCAGAGAGGGGCGCTCGCCTCGTCTTCGAGTATGGTGTCTCTCCAGCTATTGCTTGGGGGCCGCACCGGTGTCTCAAAGAGCGTTTGCCTGATCATTCCCTTCCGGCCGTATCTGTCATGCTACATCGTCCCTTTGCTTTGCAAAGAGAGGCGCATTTTACTTAAGATTCACGATAATTCCGAACGTTCGCTTGCCGTTAATCTGCCTTTCGTGGCTGTTTGGTAGGGATCGGTGCATGGTTATTGCAAGCGATCCACGTCTGACTGAGGCAGGCCACGCCGATGCGGGGGCAGAAACGTCGTTCGTCGTCGAGGCCGTGACGGAAGCCTTCTTCCAGTCCGCTGACTATGCGGCCCTGCATGCGCGCTCGAATGCGTCGGCTTTCCAGCATCCGCTCTGGCTCCAGGCTTTCCACCGTCATCTTGCCCCGTCGCGGGGCGCGCAAGGCGTGACGCTCGTGGGACGGCCGGGACCCGGCAAGCCTCCGTGTTTCGTTCTGCCGATGATAGCCCGGAAGCTCTCCGGCGTAACGATCCTTGAAAGTGCGGATCTCGGCGTCAGTGACTACGCGGCGCCGCTGGTTGATCCTGACTGGTGGGAGCGACAGCATGATCATGCTGCGGTTCGCGCCTGTGTTGCCGCTGCCTTTCCATCACATGACATCTTGCGGGTGAAGCCGATCCGCGATGAGCATCTGGCCCTCTGGCAGGCGTTCCTGCCGGGAAGCACGAAGACACTTGGATTTTCCGCCCATGCCACTTCGCTCGTAGCGTCGGTAGAGCATTGGCGAGAGCAGGCGCTGACCGACAGTTTCGCACGCTATCTTGCCCGCAAACGCAAGCGCTTCTTCAAGACGGAAGGGGCAAGGCTTGTTGTCGTTCAGGGAGAGCAGGCGATCGCTCATGCGATGGAGCGGCTGGCTCAGCTGCGCGAGGGCCGTTTCGAGCAGGACGTGATTGCCGCGCCCGCAGCGCGAGCCTTCTACAGCGCCGTTGCGCAATCCGGGGAGCAGGCAGGTTTTGCCCGCGTCTATGCGCTCGAACTGGGCGGCGAGGCGATCGGTTATACCTTCTGTCTCGCGTTTGGCGGACGGCTCCACTACCTGCTGATCGGCTGCGATTACCAGGCCCATGGGCGTCATTCGCCGGGTCTTCTGCTCTATGATGGGATGATCGGCGACTGGATCGAGGCCGGTGGCGAGATCTTCGACTTCACCATTGGCGATGAGCCCTTCAAGGCAGATTTCGGCACGGTGGCCACCCCCCTTCATGTGTTGACGCATACGCCGACCGTGCGCGGCGCATTGGCGCTGGCCGCGATGCGTTGGCGCGAGCGGTGGCGCGAGGCTTCTGCTGCCACAACCACGACACCTTTTGCCCGCCGCCAGACATCCGGGGAGGACAATGGATGAACGCGCGCCCAGCATTCCTCGAGAATTCGGTCATCGTTGCAGCGCATCCGGACGATGAACTGCTGTGGTTCAATGCCATTCTGCACGACGTCGATGAGGTGATCGTCGTCTACAGGGATTTCTGGGCCCAGCCGGGGCTCGGCGAAAAGCGAGCTGCCGCTCTTGCCGATTTTCCCCGCGCGGGCGTCAGCTGCCTGAATATCGCGGAATCCGGTGCGGCTGGCTGCGCAAATTGGGATGACCCGCGAGAAAGCCCGGATGGTCTCGTCCTCAGCTTCGAAAGCCAGCGACGGGAACTGACGCGCATGTCGCGCCTCGCGCTTGGCAAGGTCGGCATGGGTGAGCGGCGCGTGGCCGAATATAGTGTGCTGACGGCCTATCAGAACAACTTCGTGAAGATACAAACCTTGCTGCGGGAGCGCCTGCGTCCGGGCATGAATGTTTTCACACACAATCCCTGGGGCGAATATGGACACGAGGAACATGTCCAGCTCTTCCGCGTGCTCCAAGGGCTGAGGGATGAGATCGGCTTCAATCTCTGGATGTCGAATTATTGCACCAATCGGTCTCTGCCTCTGGCGATGCGATACTTCCAGACATCTCCCGGACAGCCGATCCGTCTGCCGACCAACAAGGCATTCGCGGAAGAGGTGGCCTCTGTCTACAAGAGGCATGATTGCTGGACCTGGGCGGACGATTGGCAATGGTTCGATGACGAGTGGTATCTGCCGGCACCCCGTCAGGGCGCGACGCCACAGCCACATCAGCACCTGTTTCCGCTCAATCTTTTCACCATCGATGTCGCGCAGAAGCGACCCTGGCTCTCGATGGCCGTCGGCTCGGCTGCGGCGGCCTCGGCGCTCATGGTTGCCGCCGACTTCTAGCTGTGCGCGGAAGGGTAACGATCAACGCCGGCAGAATAACAAACGTCAGTGACACGGGCTTAATCTTGAACGGTGTTCCAGTGCAAACAACGCATGAAAACTTCAACATCGCCGCACCCTTCTGGCAAGGCGCGCATGCTCATCCCGGTGCGACTGCCCTGGTCGTTGCGCGGCGCGAGTTTACCTATGAGGCCCTCGCGCAAAAGGTTGCGCGCCTCGCCGGCCATCTGGCGCCGCGTTTGAAGCAACGGCGCGTCGGGATTTTCGCCACCCGAAGCCTCGAGGGTTATGTCGGCATACTCGGCGCCTGCATGGCGGGTGCGACCTATGTGCCGCTTAACCAGAAATGGCCGCCGGAGCGGCTGGTCACGCTGCTGGGGCTGCTCGAGCTCGATGCGCTGATCGTCGATCGCAATGGGATCGGCCTTCTGACGCCGGAGGTGCTGGCTGCCGCGCCCGCCATCATCATCGGACCGGAGCAGGCCGATATGCCGGCAACGGCGGATGCCGCGATCACGCCGCTCGACGCCCTGACTGACCCGCCGCTTGGCGAACCCGCGATAGTGGGGCCGGATCATGAGGCCTATATCATCTTCACCTCCGGCACGACCGGGCTTCCCAAGGGCGTGGTGATCTCGGCCGCTTCTCTTGCGTCCTATCTGGTGCAGGCGCGCCCATGGACGACGCTTGGGAAAGAAGACCGGGTCGCCGAAGCGCATGACCTTACCTTCGACCTCAGTGTCCACAATCTGTTCCTGACACTGGAATCGGGCGCCGCACTGCATGTGATGTCGGCGCTTGAGCTATCGGCACCGCAGCATTTCATTCGCAGCCATGGCATCACGGCTTGGATGTCGGTGCCGACGATCGTCAACATGATGCGTACGGCGGGTTCACTGAAGCCCGGACTGTTCGAGACGATTCGTCTGTCGGTCTTTTGCGGCGAGCCGCTGCCGGGCGTGACGGTCGAGGCCTGGAAGGTTGCCGCGCCGAACAGCGCCATCGAGAACATCTATGGGCCGACGGAATGCACCGTCGTGATGCTCAGGCAAAGCGTGGGTGCCGAGATGCCGCTTACGCCAGGGCGCGGGGTGGTGGCGATCGGCACACCCTTCAGCGACGGCAAGATCGCCATCCTCGGTCCTGACCTGCAGCCGGTGGCCCCGGGTGTGCCGGGAGAAATCGTGCTGGGCGGGCCGCAAGTCGGCATTGGCTATTTTGCGTCGCCGGAACAGACGGCGGACCGTTTCCGCGACATGAATGGTGAGCGCTGGTACCTGACGGGGGACCTCGGCCTGTGCGATGCCGAGGGCATCTACCACCATCTTGGCCGGACGGATAACCAGGTCAAGGTCAAGGGTAACCGGATCGAGCTGGAAGAGGTCGAGGCGCATCTGCGGCTGGCGGCGGACAGCACGGTCGTTGCGGTCGTGGCCTGGCCTCATGTCGATGGCGCTTCCACCGGACTGGTCGGATTCGTCGCCGGCAGCGATGAAACGGCTGCATCGATCCAGGCGAAGATGTTGCGGTCGCTGCCGCGCTACATGGTCCCGGAAGCCATTCATCTCCAGGATACGCTACCCGTCAACATCAACGGCAAGGTGGATCGGCGCGCATTGCGTGACATCCTTGAAGGGGGCGCGTCTTGAGCATCGTTTTCGAGCAAGAGCCACTTCGCCCGCTCAGCCGCCTCATGCAGTGGCGGCGTGCCTGGTTGACGATCGACGCCAATCCAGCGGCGCGCAACTTTGCCGGGACCATCCGCGGGCTGCTTCTGATACACGGGCTTTTCCTCGCGGCTCTTGCCGTGAGCCTGCAGATCAGTCTGTCGGCACTTGCACTGATCGGATTGACCCTTCTTGCTGCCGCGCGCTGGCCAGAGCGCCGGCTCACCATTCTGATCACGTCGAGCCTGGTCTTCCTGTTGCTCCGGCCCTTCCGAACCGCTGACATGAACACGCTTGTCGTCGACTTGGCTGCGGTGGTCGGGAACGGCGTGTCCGTGCCTCCGCTCGCCCTCCAGGTGTTCGGTGTCGTCCTTTTCCTCGGTTTTGCGCAGCTCATGATCGCAGGCCAGCGCATGAGCAGCGGCATCTGGTCCCGCCGTCCTGTGTTGGTGCAGCTTGTCGGCTTCCTCGCGGTGCTTGCTGTTGCCGCCTTCGTGCCGCCGGGGGACTACGGGCATGCCATGCTCTGGGCTTTCCTCGCTGTCTGGGCATCCTGCTTCTGGTTTCTCGCCTATGCGGCCGTTGACCTGAAGGCCAAGGCTGCAGCACCGGACGGCGTGCGGGCGCTCTACATGCGTCCGGTCTGGGGCGGTGACGTCGCGCCGTTCGGCAAGGGCCTGTCCTTCCTCAAGCGCTTCGAAGCAAAGGATGACGACGCCCTGGCGGTGACGCGTCTGAAGGCACTGAAACTCGCCGTCTGGACGGCCATTCTCAGCTGGACTGCGCTTGCGGCCACGACACTGTTTCATGAGATGCTGGGTGTGCCGAAACTCGGCTTCATGATCCTCAATCCGCAGGATACTGCGGCCATGCCCCTTGGCCTGCAATGGGCAGGTTTGATCGTCAACTACGGTGTGGATCTGCTGATCATTGCGGCCTGGGGCCATGCGATTGTCGCCGTGGCGCGGATGATGGGTTACAATATTCCGCGCAACACCGTGAACCCGCTGGCATCCCGCTCGATCGCCGAGTTCTGGAACCGCTACTACTATTACTTCAAAGAGGTTCTGGTCGATTTCTTCTTCTATCCGGCCTTCATGCGCTGGTTCAAGACATCGCCACGCCTGCGGATCGCGTTCGCGACCTTCTGTGCGGCCGGATTCGGCAATTTCCTCTACCATCTGATCTTCGTCTCCCATGTCTTCGCAGACGGGACGCCGTTCGACGAACTCGATCGTTTTGCAACGCTGGCCTTTTATGTCGGTCTGCTCTCGGCGGGCCTGATCATCTCGCAGATCTGGGGCCGCAAGACCTCGCCGACGGATGGCTTCTGGCGTCACGATGTTCTGCCCCGGATCAATGTGGCGCTGTTCTTCTGCTTTCTGAAAATCTTCGACAGCGTGTGGCTCGAAGGCCAGCTGTCGGATCGCTTCCACTTTCTGTTTGGCCTGTTTGGAGTTTGACCTGCCATGACCGTCGACAAGATTGCATCCATCCGTGCTCGTGTTCAGGGACTGCTCGAAGAGCGCGGCGACAGGCAGCCGCTTCTGGATACGGATTCGCTCTTCTTCAGCGGACGGCTGGATTCGCTCGCGGCCACGCATCTGATGATGCTGCTCGAGGAGACTTTCGGGATCGATCTGGCTGCTGCCGATTTCGACGTGACCCGTCTCGACAGTCTCGCCGAGATCGAAGCCTTTGTCAGCGAGACGCAAGGATAAGGCTTCACGGCGGATAAGATTTCCCGGCAATCCACGTCGTCGTGTCTCGTCAGGACGGCGCTCTGCATAGGTCCGGTCCGTCTTCAAGGAAGTGCTTGTATCGATCTCCGCAGTGGCCTAGTAAATATTTTCCTGAGGTTTACTGGTTTCCTTGGGAAACAGGTGGAGGAGGGACAGGCCGCCGTGGTGACGATCAAGGAAATCGCGAAGGCCGTCGGCGTTTCGTCGGGGACCGTCTCCCGTGTCTTGAACTACGACCAGACGCTGTCGGTCTCCGAGGCCAAGCGGCAGGCGATCATCGAAACGGCCGAAGCGCTGAACTATGCGACGCCACGCGCGCGCAAGAGCGCTCATCTTCCTCCGCTCAATATTCCGATGGCCAGCCATGCGGACGTGTCGGCGCATGTCGCCATCGTTCACTTCCTGGCGCCGCAGGAGGAGCTGGTCGATCCCTATTATGTCGGTGTGCGGCTCGGCATCGAGGCCCGCTGCCGCGAGTACAAGATCGAGATCGCACGGGTGTTCAATCCCGATGTGCCCGTCGATCTTGCGCTGTTGACGGGTATCTCCGCAGCGATCGTGGTCGGGCATCATCCCAAGGCCGAGATCGAGGCGATGGCCAAGGTCTGTCCGCATCTGATCATGGCCGACTACAATCCGCGCATGCCGCAATTCGACTGCGTTCGCGCTGATCTGGGCGAGGCGACGACAACTATCCTCGACAGTCTGGAACAGGCGGGATATCGCCGGATCGGCTTTGTCGGCGGCTACGAACTGATGGACAATGATGCGCTGATGCATGGGGAGCAGCGCTGCAAGGCCTTCATCGAATGGCACGAGGCGCGCGGGAGCTACCAGCCCGAGCTCATGGCGCTTGGCCAGAGCGAGCGCTTCGGCCAGAACCTCCGGCTTGAGACCGGCTACCAGCAGGCGAAATCGCTGCTCGCACTCGATACGCCTCCCGATGCCATCGTTGCGGCGAACGACAATATGGCGATCGGTACCTACAGGGCCATCCAGGAGGCCGGGATGTCCATACCGGATGATGTCGCTGTGGTGGCCTTCAACGACATTCCTGTTGCGCAATTTCTCAACCCGCCGCTGTCGACCATGCGCATTCCCGGCGAGCTGATCGGCGAAGTGGCTGTCGACCTGCTTGTCGAGCGGCTGAACGGGCGCGACTATTCCAAGCACGTCACCCTGCCGACCGAAATGGTCTGGCGCGGCAGTGCGAGAAAGCCTGTGCGCACTTAAGTCTTCGTGGAAAGGTTGTGAGATCCTCGTGACTTACCGCAGCGCACAAAATATTTAGTAAAAATTTTCTTGGCTGTCTTCCGATTTTCAGGAATAGTGACCGTGAGGCAGGGGATGGAGCTGCCGCGTTCAACGACACAATGGGAGGAAGACATGGATTATTCTCGCGCATTCAAGCGCTCGATTTCGGCCACCGTCGCCGGCGCAGCACTTCTCTGCAGCACCGCCGCCTTTGCCGGCGAAGTCACCATCTGGTGCTGGGACCCGAACTTCAACGTCGCAATCATGAAGGAAGCGGCGGCGCGCTATACCGCGAAGAACCCCGACACGACCTTCAATATCGTCGACTTCGCCAAGGCCGATGTCGAGCAGAAGCTGCAGACGGGTCTGGCTTCCGGCATGACTGACACGCTGCCGGATATCGTGCTGATTGAGGACTACGGCGCGCAGAAATATCTGCAGTCCTTCCCCGGCTCCTTTGCCGCCCTGACTGACAAGATCGACTATTCCGGCTTTGCCAAATACAAGGTCGACCTGATGACGCTCGAAGGTCAGGTCTACGGCGTTCCCTTCGATTCCGGCGTGACCGGCCTTTACTATCGCACTGATTATCTTGAGCAGGCCGGCTACAAGGCCTCCGATATGGAGAACCTGACCTGGGACCGCTTCATCGAGATCGGCAAGGACGTGAAGGCCAAGACCGGCCATGAGATGATGGCGCTCGACTCGAATGACGGCGGCCTGATCCGCATCATGATGCAGTCCGGCGGCCAGTGGTATTTCAACGAGGACGGCAGCCTCAACATCACCGGCAATGCTGCGCTGAAGGCCGCACTCGAAACCCAGGCCCGCATCGTCAACGAAGGCGTTGCCAAGCCAACCAGCGGCTGGAATGACGGCATCAGCGCTCTGACTTCGGGCGATGTGGCCTCGGTTCTGATGGGCGTCTGGATTACCGGCACCGTCAAGTCGCAGGCCGACCAGGCCGGCAAGTGGGCGCTGACCGCGATCCCGAAGCTCAATATCGAGGGTGCGACGGCTGCGTCGAACCTTGGCGGTTCGAGCTGGTATGTGCTGGAAGCCTCCGCCGAGAAGGATGAGGCGATCGACTTCCTCAATGAGATCTATGCCAAGGACCTCGATTTCTACCAGAAGATCCTGACCGAACGTGGCGCCGTGGGCTCGCTGCTCGCTGCCCGCGCCGGTGAAGCCTATCAAAAGCCCGACGAGTTCTTCGGCGGCCAGACGGTCTGGCAGAACTTTGCCGATTGGCTCGTGCAGGGACCTGCC